>CAJJAI010000025.1 GCA_905182215.1 Flavobacteriales bacterium UBA6772
AGAAACAAGATTTCTTAGATGCTGTAGATCGTATAATCGGAGGCTTAGAAAAGAAGAATAAAATTATTTCTAAGCAAGAACGCGAAGTAATTGCATTTCACGAAGCTGGTCATGCTACGGTTAGTTGGATGTTAGAACATGCGGCTCCACTTGTAAAAGTAACCATTGTTCCTAGAGGGAAATCTTTAGGTGCTGCATGGTATTTACCAGAAGAGCGTCAGATTACTACAAAAGAACAAATGATGGACGAAATGTGTGCCGCCTTAGGGGGTAGAGCTGCAGAGAAAATCATTTTTGGTAAAGTTTCTACAGGCGCCTTAAGCGATTTAGAAAAAGTTACACGTCAAGCTACTTCTATGGTAACAGTATATGGACTGAGCGAGAAAATAGGTAACATTTCTTATTACGACTCTTCAGGACAAAACTCGAACTTTAACAAACCGTATAGCGAACAAACTGCTAGAACGATAGACGAGGAAGTGAAAGCGCTTACCGAGGAAGCTTACACCAAAGCATTACAGGTTCTTGAAGACAATAAGGAATCTTTGTCTAAATTAGCTGCAGAACTTTTAACCAAAGAAGTGATTTTTAGAGAAGATCTAGAAACGATTTTTGGAAAAAGACCTTGGGATAAGGACGAAACAGTTACTTTGAATCCAAGTATTGAAGTTTCTAAAAAAGAAACTAAAGTAGCTACGACAGAAGAAGAAGACAAAACGAATGAAGAGTCTGTTTAATAAATTCTTAACGAAGTTAATCCCCTCTTTAGCTGAGGAAACAACAGAACTGAGCAACGAAGAGTTAGAGCAGCAAGAAATTTGCATGCCTGATCCTAACGACCCAGATGATGTTACCTTTGCCAAAGTGTTTACGAGTAAAGGAGGTAAATTCTTTTACTGCGACGACCAAGAGGATTTCTACGCTATGTTTAAACAGCTGATTACAGAAAACAACTGGAATCATTCTTATTGTAGTAACGATGAACTTAAAGAATCGTTAAAACCAACAGAATTAGAATTTGAAACCGATTATCAAAAAGCAGATTCTTGTATTAGTAACTGTGAATTCTTAATCGCTTTTAATGGTTCAATAATGGTTTCTGGTGCTCAAACAAAAGGATTAAAAATTGAACAGCTTCCAGAAGCATTGGTGGTAATCGCTTATACCTCTCAAATAGTAAAAGATATTAATCAAGGTTTAAGAGGCATACAAACTAAGTATGGCAGAACAAGACCTTCGATGGTAACTACCATACGTACCAAACAATCTATTACAACCATGAGCGATAGCGACAGAGCTAAAGACTTATACATTTTCCTAATAGAAGATTATAAAGAAACGCGATGAACAATTTAATTCAAAGAATACTCACAGGATCCGTATACGTATCCCTCATGTTACTTGCCACTACTAAGCCTTTATATATTGGGCTTCTACTTTTGCTTGTTGCAATAGCTGGGACTTTTGAATTTAAAAAAATTGCTGTAAAGCAAAATTTAAACTTCGACCTATACCCTACTCTTGTTTTAGGCTCCCTTACCTATGCAAGTGTTTTACATGCAGAACTAAGATGGTTGTTTTTCATAGCGGTATTAATCTATTTTATAAGTCAATTGTATAGACCTACTAAAAATGCTTTTCAGCTATTAGGAAGCACATTCATTAGCCTTATATATTTATACCTTCCGCTTGCTTTAATAATACCTATAGGTTTACAAAGTGGCACCTACGAATACAAAACATTATTTGGATTACTAATCCTAATATGGGCATCAGATAGTTGGGCTTATATTGTGGGTAGATTAGTAGGGAAAAGAAAGCTTTTTGAACGTCATTCTCCTAACAAAACATGGGAAGGCTTTTGGGGTTCCGTAATTCTTACTGCTGTCACAGGCTATGTTTTATCTAATACAGGATATGGCTTAAATAGTCTTGAGTGGACACTTCTTGGGGGTATTACTGTATTTGTAGCAACAGCTGGAGATTTATTTCAGTCAATGCTTAAACGTTCATCAAACATAAAAGATTCTGGAAATATACTTCCAGGCCACGGTGGGATATTAGATCGGTTTGATTCTATTTTATTCTGTTTGCCAGCCTATTATATTTACTTTTATCATATTAGCCCTTTATTAAATTCATAAACAAAATTATATGTTCCATAAAGAAGGATTTGCCATTATAAGAAATACATTAACAGCACTGATAGCTATAGATGGTACTGCTTGGTATTTTGCAGGAGGTTTTAACTGGATGGTTAACTTACTCATTTTTGCATCTGTAGTTTTTGCCATGTTGGTACTACAGTTTTTTAGAAACCCAAAGAGAAATACGGTATTAAACGCAAACCATATTATTGCACCTGCCGATGGGAAAGTTGTGGTTATTGAGGAAGTAGTAGAACACGAATACTTTAAAGACAAAAGAATACAAGTATCCATATTTATGTCTCCTTTAAACGTACATGTTAATAGATACCCAATTTGTGGAGCTGTAAAATATGCAAAATACCACCCAGGTAAATTCTTAGTAGCATGGCATCCTAAATCGTCTATAGAGAATGAAAGAACTACTGTTGTAGTAGAAAACGAAACTACAGGTCCTATTTTATTCAGACAAGTAGCAGGAGCTGTTGCAAGAAGAATAGTAATGTATTCTAAAGCAGAAGACAAAGCGGTACAAGGAAAGGATATGGGCTTTATAAAGTTTGGATCTAGAATAGATCTTTACCTACCCTTAGACGCCAAAATAAAGGCAAACATTAACGATGTTATAAAAGGTGGAGAAACCGTTATAGCAACTTGCTAAAACAATTCTAATAATTCTTTTAAGTGGGCTACTTCGTAGCTCACTTTTTTGTTTTGAACCAGTTTATCGGGATTAAAATAAACCGCAGAAATTCCACTATTTTCTGCACCTACACAATCTACTTCAAAATTATCACCTATCATTATACTTTCTGATGCTTTAGCTCCTGAGACAGCTAAAGCGTATTCGAAAATTTGTGGATGTGGTTTTGTTACGCCCGCCTTTTCTGAGGTAATAGTCTGATCGAAATATTGGTTTAAGTTAGAGGACTGCATTTTCACCGCTTGAACCTCTTCAAAACCATTCGTGATAATGTGTAGTTGATATCTAGATTTTAAGTAGCTCAAGACTTTGTGGCAATCAGGGAAAAGATGTGATTTATAAGGACCTCTTCGAACGTATTCATCACCAAATTTTTGGGCTAAATTTGGATTAAACAGATTAAAAGACTCAAAAGTTTCATTGAATCGTGTTGTGCGTAAGGAAGCTTTACTTATTTTTTTATTTCGATACAAACCCCATAAACGTTCATTAACCTCAATATAGGTATTGTAAAATGCTGAAAAAGATGGGATGAAATCTGAGCCATTTAACTCTTCGTAAATTTCAGATAAAGTTTCTTCTGCATTTTTATTAAAGTCCCATAAGGTATGATCTAAGTCGAAAAAAATATGTTTGATTTTCATTTAAACAAAAACAAAAAAGTGGATATCGTAATCGACCAAAACAAAACAGACATACACATAATTGCTAGAGCTGTGTTTGCCTTTTTCTCAAAAAAACGAGCCGCTAAAAATGAACCAACAGGAATAGAAATTAAAATGGGTGAAAAAATAGCAATCCCAAACAGTCCATAATCGCGAATGAGTATTACATAAAACTTATTTTTCTTAGTAAATATTTTCTTTTTCTTATTTACTGGTTTAAAGTAATTCGGGAAAAATTGCACTATTCTAGCTCCTAACTTAAAGAAAAAAAGAACTCCTAAGCAACCACCTACACTACTAATTAGAATAGTTTGCAAATAGGTAAACCCAAAAGACTTCGCCAATATTGGTCCAGCAAAAAACTTTAAGGCACTTACAAGAATCACACTTATTATTTCATACCAAGCATCCATACACAATTGTATTTAATTTATTTAAATAATCTCAAAAACAAAGGTAATCGATTAATTTTAAGATTCTGATACGGTTCGTTTATAGCTCCAAAGCTTTTGTAAAAGCGAGCTAAATTTAAATCGTTGGAACCTTCAAAGTCAAATACCAAGCCACTGTTAGCTGATTCTTTAATAAAATGATCAATTAAATAAGGCATAGCCGACATTTGCTTTCCCTCCTTACTATTCCCCGTAAACAACAGCACTATTCTGGTGGGACTAAACAATAAGAACATTCCAGCTACAGGTCTGTTACCCTCATCATAAACCATCCAAACTTGCCCACAATGCTTATGAATTGCTACATGCATTATGGTTTCTAAATTCTTATAGTCTGCTTCAGAAAAGTGATTTATAGTCTTACCTCTATCCTCACGAAATAAATGTATAAGCCCTTTGGGAGCATCGTTTTTAAAAAGCTGTAAAGAATGAGTATTTGCTTTTTTTAAATTTCGTTTTAGATTCTTGGAATAGATGCTAGACTGCTCTATGTAGGCCTTATCAAGCTGAAGCACATAATTATTGTTCGCCCGTAATTTGGCAGCTTCAATACTTGCTAAATCAGAATTAAAGTTCAAATTCAATTCTATAAACTTGTATTCTTCAGGTATAGCTTTCACAAAATCATCTAACCTTTTTAGGCCAGTACATGTTTTAGAAAACAATCCTAACTGTTGAACCCAAAAAGGAGTACTCGAATACGTAATCGAAAACTTATTTTTTTTGGGCAATGGAAATACTGCCTCATAATCGTTAAGCACAAGTGCATCCCATTCAGCCACAACAATATCCAAATACCAAGAAAAAGCATAGGGCATGCAATTAACTGCTTTACGAATACAGATATCCCATTTATCAGTATCCACTTCTTTATGTTTTACAAAACGGATCATTTACAAGCTTGTTCAATTGTAAATTCGTACACCTGTTTCCAATCTTGCCAATGTCTATTATCACTTACCGTTTCGTTATGCCAGAGACTTATGAACGTTCCATTCACTTTTTTCACTCTATCCATTAACTCTTTCACTAAATACTGTGCATCATCTACAGGAAGTTCCATATACTCGTTCAGTGTACCGTCCATTACTGCAAAAGGGTGAATCAAAAGCTGAGTTTGGGTTTCCATATCTAAATCGTAAAAATAAAATGGCAGGGAAGTACCAGCTCTAAATCCAACTTGAGACGCATAGCCCATTGTATAATCTTCTCGTATACCTAAATCTATTAAACGTCGGTAAGTGGTAGGTAAATCGAGTTTTAAAAAGTGTTGTCTACTACGAGTTATTTCTCTATTGGTAATTATTTCCAAGCGTTTTATTTCTTTTGGAAGCTTCGATGAGTCTTTACTTGAAGCCCAAGAAGGATGAATTCCAACCTGTACATAATCGGCCATTGACTTTATTAAGGCCTGGAACTTTTTACTCGTTACAGGTATATTTTTGTCGTTATGACCGTAATCGGCTAGTAAGAAAAAATAAATTGACTTAAACTCGTATTTACTCTGTAAATCCAACAGATATTCAAAAGTATCGTAAGGGTCTTTTTCCTTACCAATTAACACTTTAATTCTTTGCGTTAAGCCTTCAAAATCTAAATTAACAAGAGAGCGTAGTGATGCTGCCACAGTCCTCACAATCCCTTTTTCTAAATAACAATAAGCGTTGTCTACATCTATAGTATTAACAAAATTGAACTCTCTACTTACAGGTTTAAATTCTGGAAACTTTACTTGTATAGCACTTACCAAATCTAACAGCCAATACTCGATGATAGGGGTTTTAAGAAATCCATTTCTATAGGCAATGCTTTCCTTTGCTGGGAATCTTTGAAAACGATCTTTTATATGCGGTAAATATTCTTCGTACCTACTTAACAGGTAAAAGCTACAGGCAAATATATCATAAGGTAAAGCTGAGTTTTCTGCTTGTTCAAAAAACACCTTTTGCCCATTATTAGACTTTATATTTATAGTGTAATCGTGTATTCCCTTTTCGAATAGAATAGCATGAGAGCTAAAAAACAACTCGCTCCCCAAGGAGTTTTTAGTATAAGACATTTTCACCCCTTCAAAAGCGATAAACTCTTCTACCTGATTTGTGACTTGCACCTCAGAACCCAAAAATTGCTTAAACACCATTTGTAGGGTGTACACTAAACGTGGCGTTGTTTTATGTGTATAAACAAGTATCATTAAAGCTGTTCTAATATTGTTCTACAAATAAATTGAGCACTATTTCCATCACCAAATAATTGAGGGAATTTTATTTTTTTAGATCTGAGTAATTCAAATTCATCTAGTAAGGAAATATTTGATTGATTTACTAGTACCGCTGCACCTTGAGTCACAATTTCTACCCATTCTGTTTCAGAACGAAGTATCAAACTAGGTTTTTCAAAGAAATAAGCTTCCTTTTGCACCCCTCCAGAATCGGTTATAACCATCTCACAATTCTTCTCTAAACTAATCATATCAATAAAAGAAGCAGGTTCGATAATTTTCAATAATGGATGAGTCGTAAATGCATCTAGTTGCTCGCTACTCAAATGAGAGTGTAATGCCTTTTTTGTGCGCGGATGCATAGGGAACACCACAGTTAATTGCTGCTTCTCTATAAGCTCGAGAACCATACTACAAATAGAACGCAACCTTTCTGCATGGTCGGTATTTGAAGGACGGTGCATCGTAAACAACAAAAACTTGTTTTTTACAAGATTGTGTTTGATAAGTATAGAATCATCAACTTGTTTGGAGAAATACAGAGAGTTGTCGTACATAATATCCCCACATGCGTATACTTTAGGCTTGTCTACCGAACAACGATCATTAGAATGAACAATAGATTCTTTTGCCAAATTATTTACCGCAGTTTGTGTAGGGCAAAACAATAAGCTCGAACAATGATCTGTGAGCACTCTATTGATTTCTTCGGGCATAGCTTTATTAAAAGAGCGTAAACCTGCCTCGATGTGAATTACTGGAATGTGTTTTTTTGATGCAGCTAAAGCTCCTGCCATGGTCGTGTTGGTATCGCCATATACTAAAACGGCATTAGGCTTCTCTACCTCGAGCACCTCTTCTAGCTTATGGAGTATTTGTGCCGTTTGAGCAGAATGTACATGAGCAGTTAAATTAAAGGTATACTTTGGTTTTGGTATCGCTAATTCTTCAAAAAAAATGGCCGACATATTTGCATCGTAGTGCTGCCCACTGTGTACAATTACCTCTTCTAATTTAGTAGAAAAAGATTTTTGTATTGCCCTGCTAATTGCAGCTGCTTTAATAAACTGTGGACGCGCTCCTATTAGCGTGAGTATTTTCAACATTTACTACCTTTTTCACAAATGTAACGAAAAGCTTTAGATCATTCCTTCGTCGGCAAAACTAAAATAAGATTGATCTGTAACAATAATATGATCGAGTAATTGGATGTCCATAAGTTTTGCTGAAACTTTTACTTTTTCTGTCAATTTACAATCTGCTTCGCTCGCACGTAAGGTGCCAGATGGATGGTTGTGGCATATTATTATACCTGTAGAATTTAGCTCCAAAGCTTTTTTAAGTATTACCCGAACATCAACTATTGTTGCGGTCATTCCTCCCTGGCTAATTCTTGACTTATCCAATACTTTATTTGCATTATTTAAATAAAGAACCCAAAATTGCTCAACCTCTAAGTCTTCTAGTAATGGTTTCATTAAATCGTAAGCATCCTTACTCGAAGATACATCAACTCGAACTTCGGCTTCGCTTAATCTACGCCGTCTTCCAAGCTCTAAAGCTGCCATAAGGGTAATTGCTTTAGTACTCCCTATACCTTTTACGCTTGTAAAATCTTTCAATTGTAATTTTGCTAAGGCAGATAAATTATCATTTGCTAAGCTCAGAATATCTCTAGCTACAATCAACGCGGATCGATCTTTTGTACCAGAACGAATTAGGATTGCGAGCAACTCTGTATCAGTTAGAGTGTCTTTTCCTTTTTGAATAAACTTTTCACGAGGCCGGTCATTTACCGCCCAGGATTTAATGGAATTTGTATACATCGTTTTATTATTTTATTATAAAATTAAATATACAAAAAAAGCCTCCCCGTTAAGGAAGGCTTTAAATATTTTAAAAGTATACTACTACTTATAGTGCAGCAATCTTTTTAGCTAACTTAGATTTTAAGTTGGCTGCTTTGTTTTTGTGAATTGTACCACGTTTTGCTAACTTGTCGATTTTAGCGACTAGAGTTGGCATTGCTGCTTCTGCAGTTGCTTTATCTTCTTCAAGACGCAAGTCTTTTAAAGAGTTACGCATTGTCTTGTGATAATACTTGTTGTTAAGAGCCTTCGGCTTATCTGAGCGAATTCTTCTTAATGTTGATTTATGATTAGCCATAATCTTCTACTTAGCTGTTACAATTTTTTTTTATAGTAGTCCGTAGGGGAATCGAACCCCTGTTGCATGGATGAAAACCATGAGTCCTAACCCCTAGACGAACGGACCGTAGCAAAGCTTTTGCTTTAGCGAGTGCAAATGTAATAAAATTATGTTCGCTTGGAAATCAAAACACAAAAAAAACCATTCTTTTTTAGCACTATTTTATTCGTAAAAATAAAGAGAGCTTTAAAGCTCTCTTTATTAGTGTTTAGTACGATTTAGCAAACAATACGCGTTTAGTTGAAGGGGCTCCGGTAAGAATACACACACCCTCCTCTTCTTTTGCATCTAAAGGGATACATCTAATTGTAGCCTTTGTTAAAGTCTTTATTTTATCCTCTGTTTCTGTTGTTCCATCCCAGTGACAGGATAAAAAGCCAGTTTTGGTCTCCAACAAGTCCTTAAAGGTTTCAAAATCGTTTACTTCAGTAATATGCTCATTTCTGTAAGAAAGCGCTTTATTATACATGCTATTTTGGATTTCCTCTAAAAGAGCAGGAACCATTGTTTCAACATCTTCCATTGCCACAAATTGCTTTTCGAGTAAATCTCTACGTGCAAGTTCTACAGTACCGTTTTCTAAATCTTTAGGTCCAATTGCAATACGAACAGGCACACCTTTCATTTCGTATTCATTAAATTTCCATCCGGGCTTAAAGCTAGTACGGTTGTCGTACTTCACAGACACGCCTTTAGCTCTTAAAGCTTTCATTAGCTCGTTTGCCTTTTCATTTATCTGTTCCAACTGTTCGTCGTTGCGATGAATAGGCACAATAACAACTTGCCATGGAGCTAAATTTGGAGGCAAAATCAATCCTTTATCATCTGAATGTGTCATTACTAAAGCTCCCATCAATCGAGTGGAAACACCCCAAGAGGTAGCCCATACATATTCGGGTTTCCCTTCTTTCGGTTGGAATTTAACATCGAATGCTTTTGCGAAATTCTGACCTAAAAAGTGAGAAGTTCCAGCTTGTAAAGCTTTCCCATCTTGCATTAAAGCTTCAATACAATAGGTCTCTAAAGCTCCTGCAAAACGTTCAGATTCTGACTTTACCCCTTTTACTACAGGCATAGCCATAAAGTTCTGAGCGAAATCGGCATACACATCACACATTAGCTTCGCCTCAACTAAGGCTTCAGCTTCGGTGGCATGTGCTGTATGACCTTCTTGCCATAAAAACTCTGAAGTTCTCAAAAACAAACGAGTACGCATTTCCCATCGTACTACATTTGCCCACTGATTTATAAGTAATGGTAAATCTCTATAAGATTGAATCCATTTTTTGTAAGTACTCCATATAATGGTCTCCGAAGTAGGACGAACAATAAGTTCTTCCTCTAATTTAGCATCCTCATCAACAATAACGCCTTTTCCATTTGGGTCGTTTTTCAAACGATAATGGGTTACTACTGCGCATTCTTTGGCAAATCCATCTACATGAGAAGCTTCTTTACTAAAGTATGATTTTGGGATAAACATTGGGAAATAGGCATTTACATGTCCTGTTTCTTTGAATTTTTTATCGAGTTCGGCTTGCATTTTTTCCCAAATTGCGTAACCATAAGGTTTTATAACCATACAACCACGAACACCTGAGTTTTCTGCCAAATCAGCCATTACGACTAATTCGTTATACCATTTTGAGTAATCCTCCGTTCTACTAGTAAGTTTCTTTGCCATTTGTATCTAAAGAAATTGGAATAATATTTGCTAACTTAGCTTAATAATTAAGCATTGCAAATCTATGAAATAAAGGTTTACAATGAATTTCTTTAGACATAAATCCAAACATCCATTTATCATTAAACGCTGGAGGACTGAATTATGAAAACTATTCTAAAATTTATCGCACTGAGTCTCATTCTATGCTCAGCTACAACAAATGCTCAAGACAACGAGAAATGGTACGCTGATGACATTTACTATAGCTCCACTGAAAAAGACATTAACTACCTCGAGGTAATTATTCTTTCTGAAGAAGAGGAAATCGAATACGTAGAAGCACAAGACGACTATTATCTAGACGATATGTCTTATTCGATGCGTATTAGTCGTTTTCACAGAGATTATTACGGCAGTTCTATTAACTTTAATTATGGGTATTTCCATGACCCTTACGGTTTTGACTATGGCTTTGGGTGTATGCCAAGCTACCAACCTTATTACAATAACAATTGGTATGGAGGCAACTACGGATACAACAATTACTACAATCCGTGGAATTCTCCATGGTACAACAATCAGTACGCGTGGAATAATCCGTATGGGTACGGTTATGGGTGTGGATATGGAAGTTATGGCTATGGTTACACACCTTATTATTTCGACACACCATTTGTGTATTCCACAAACACAACTTACGGACATAGATCTAGTTTAGGCACTAACATTACAACTAACACAAATAGTAATGATCAAATAATAGGATCTGGAAGAAAGCCAAGTATAACAAACAGCCCTACTACTACAATCAATCGTAGTGACTACAGTACAAACGTAAAAACAACGACTTACACGCCTGTAAAAACCAATAAATCATACGAGTACAAGCCGAGTAGAGAAACAAAGTCTAAGCCACGAACACGTGTTAAAACCTCTACAAAACCATCAAATTCTAGAACAACAAAACCGACATACACTAGACCCTCTTCGAATAAAAAATCGAGCTATACTCCAAGTAGAAGTTCTAATACAAATAGAAACACTAACCGATCGTCATCTACACCAAGTAGAAGACCTAGATAATTAACTATGTTATATAGACTAAGTATAGTTAGTGCCTTAATTTTCGGATTAACAGCACAGGCGCAAAATCATATAGATGCATTAAGGTACTCACAAGAATCTCTATTTGGATCAGCTAGATATGTTGCCATGGGAGGCGCTTTTGGAGCATTAGGTGCCAATGGGAGTACTTCAAGTTTCAATCCGGCAGGAATCGCTACTTTCACAACGAGTCAGTTTTCCGGAAGCTTAAATTTAAATGAGTCTATCGTTGATGGATTTGACTCGAAATCGTCTTTTAACTCTGGTAGTTCTTTGGCGAAAAAGAGTTCGGTATCTATTCCGAACCTAAATTATGTAAGTGCTAATATACTTACACCAGAAATTGCGGGAGACTGGGATAGAATAAACATTGGCTTAGGGTATAATAAATTGGATGATTATAATAAATCTATTTATTTAGTAAGCACAGGTAGCGACAACTCTCTTTCAACCTACATTTTGAGTGAAGCAAATTGGGATGACCCGAATACTTCCGAAGAAGTAGGGAGGATTTATGATGATTTAGATATTTTAGGACAACTAGCTTATAACACTTATTTAATAGATACAATTGGAGATGTATATACTTACAATAGCCCAGTAGGCACATTAATTGATCGGACACAATCTTATAAAAGTACGACTTCGGGTGG
>CAJJAI010000026.1 GCA_905182215.1 Flavobacteriales bacterium UBA6772
TGTTATTTTAAACAAATTTGGACACTAATGTTGAACTGGTCGATAAACAAAAATTCTGTTTATCAGTCCTTTAGAGCGTAAAAGTGTAAAAAACTGGACACTATATGGACACTGATGTATGCAAAAAAGGGTCGGTTTTGAAAACCGACCCTTTTATAAATCCCTGCGTATCAGTGATTTGAAAAACTTGGAGTAGTATGAAAACTCCTTCAGCGGAGAAAGAGGGATTCGAACCCCCGGTACATTGCTGTACGCTGGTTTTCAAGACCAGTGCATTCGACCACTCTGCCATTTCTCCTTATTGATAGCGATGCAAATGTAAGCGTTTTTTCTAAACTGCAAACAAAAAAAAGATTAATTTCACCACAGATTAAAAAAAACATAAATCGTACTAACACTAGGGATATGAAGCGCTGTAGCCTATATATAATTCTATTTTTACTGTCGAGTTTTAACTTATTGAATGCTAAAAATTTACAAGCAAATTTTCAGTATTTTACTTTTCAAAATGAGGAAGGACAAGTCTATATTGAGACTTATTTTTCCTTTTTAAGTACTCAGATAAATTATGAAAAAGTAGAAGAAAATACTTTTCAAGGGACTGTTTTAGTCGAATTAACGATCATGTCTGGTGAGGAAACTACTCATTTGGATAAATACTTATTCAAAACACCTCTTATTACTGATACTTTAAACGCTCAAATTTTTATTGATAAGCAAATTTATGCACTATCAAATGGAGATTATACATTGGATCTAAAACTTTCAGATAAAAATTCCGGAGCCTTACCTATACATTCTACCACAGAATTAACTATCGATTATAAAGAAGACGAAATATCGTTTTCTGATTTTATGATACTCGAGTCTTATACGGTTTCAGATGGAACGAGTATATTAAATAAATCGGGATACGATTTAATACCTAGTTTTGGTGAGGGTGCTTACTTTTTAGATGATAGTGACACTCAATTAGATTTTTATATCGAGTGGTACAATACACACAAGGATACCGCTACAAGTAATGGTTACTTATTAAACTATTATATAGAAAATGAACAAACTCATACTCCTTTAACAGGATTTAATAGTATTAAGCGTAAGACTAAAGACAAGCAAAAAGCATTTTTAGGAGGTTTTAATATTACAGAATTAGTTTCTGGAAATTATAATTTAGTGGTTGCTTTACTCGATAGAGAGGGTAGAGGTATTATTCAAAAGCGTGTATTTTTTCAGCGTAGAAATTCCTCTACTGTAATGAAACCTCAAGATTACGCAAGTATATTAAGTCCTTCTAGTTTTGCTCATCAATTTGAAGTTATTGAACAATTGGCAGAACATATATCTTCGTTATTACCAATTGCTACAAAGAGTGAGTGGAAGTATGCAACCAATCAACTTGAAAATTGGGATCTCGAGCAGATGAAACAATACTTCCATGGTTTTTGGTACAATAGAAGCCCTCTAGACCCAGAATCTGAATGGTTGAAGTATTTAAAAGGAGTAGAGAAGGTTAATGAATTATATTCTACTATTAATATAAAAGGATTTGCGACAGATAGAGGTAGGGTTCTTTTAAAATATGGTACCCCAAATGATCTTGAAAATTCTGTATACGACCGATATACTTTACCGTATCAAATTTGGACTTATTATAAGGTTGAGAACCAGACAAACATAATTTTTGTGTTTGTTGAAAACGCTTTAGGAACCAACGATTACGAATTATTGCATTCTACATTACGTGGAGAGAAAAATAATAAAAATTGGAGAAACTGGATATTTAGAGAACGTGGTGCAGTAAAAGATTTAGATAACGAGAATGAAAATAGAGACCTAGATTTTAATTTAAATAATAACTTAGACGATAAAGGAAATAGAAACCAAGTAAACCCTGGTGACAACTAATGCATAAATTAATTACTATACTTTATAAACTCGCTGGACAAATTCCGTTTGTCCTACTTTATATGTTTTCGAACTTTTTGGCTTTTCTGCTTCAAAAGGTGTTTAAATATAGATTGAAGGTTGTACAAGAGAATCTAAAAAAGGCTTTTCCAGAACTCCAACAATCTGAACGAACTTTAATTGAAAATCAATTTTATTTAAATTTTAGTGATATTCTACTAGAGAACTTAAAACTATATTCTATTTCTAAAGATTCATTACAAAAGAGGATGAAACTTTTAAATCCTGAGGTTTTCAATAAGTTGGCACTCGAAAATAAAGGAGCCATTCTCATTGGAGCGCACTATAATAATTGGGAATGGATGGCATTAGCGCTAGGTTCTTATTGTAAGCAAGATCTATTTTCGGTATACAAACCATTAAGTAATAAGAATATCGATTCTTTAATGCTGAAGGCTCGTTCTAGATTTGGGGCTGAAATTGTTCCAATGAAACAATTTCCAAAAACGATTTTGAAAAATAAAAACAGAGCTACTATAAATCTAATGCTGTCCGATCAGAGCCCTCATAAAAGTAAGCTAGACTATTTTTGTGAGTTTCTAAATCAAGATACCCCTGTTTATTTAGGTGCTGAAAAATTAATGAATGCAGCTAATTTAGAATTACTATTTGTTGAAGTACATAGAGTGAAACGTGGTTATTACGAAATGAAAATTGTTCCTTTAGCAAATGTGTGCAATGAGCAACAAGGACTTACTACAGAACTACACTTAGCTCATTTAGAAAAAATGATAATTGATGAACCCTCAAATTGGCTTTGGTCGCATAGAAGATGGAAACACAGTCGAAGAAATTAGCAGTACTTATTCTCAATTGGAATGGTAAAGATTTACTAGAACGTTTCTTGCCTTCTATATGCAAGTACAATTCAGACTTCGCAAACATTATTGTAGTAGACAATGCATCTTCTGATGATTCTGTTACTTTTTTAAACACTGAATATCCCGAAATTGAAACAATAGAATTAGATAAGAATTATGGATTTGCTGAAGGGTATAATAAAGCGATGGAAATGGTGAATTATCCATACGTAGTTTTATTAAATTCGGATGTTAGGGTAACAGAAAATTGGCTCGTAGAACCTTTAGATTTCCTAGAAAAGAATGGTGATTACGCTGCTTGTCAGCCAAAAATATTAGACGAAAAAGAACCAACAAAATTTGAGTATGCTGGAGCTAGTGGAGGTTATATAGATCGTTTTGGTTATCCCTTTTGTAGAGGACGTATTTTTGATGATTTAGAAGTTGATGCTGGACAGTATGATTCTGTTAAGGATGTTTTTTGGGCTAGTGGTGCCGCCTTGTTTGTTCGTAGAGAACTCTATTTAGAAGTTGGTGGCTTAGATGCTAGTTTCTTTGCGCATCAAGAAGAAATTGATTTGTGTTGGCGATTGCTAAATATGAATTACAAAATAGCTTGTATACCACAATCTACTGTATTCCATTTAGGTGGTGCTTCATTAGATAAAATGAATCCTAAAAAGACATTCCTAAATTTTCGAAATAACTTAGTGATGTTATTAAAAAATCTTCCTGTTTATGCATTACCTATAATTTTTATACGAATGGTGTTCGATGGGGTTGCTGGTGTTAAATTTATTTCAGAAGGAAAATTTAGTCATTGTTGGGCTAT
>CAJJAI010000027.1 GCA_905182215.1 Flavobacteriales bacterium UBA6772
GCCCAATGCGACGATCGTTATAGCGAAGAAGTATTTGATGAAGTTTCTGTTTCTACAGTAACTTATTCCGATGTTCACAATTTACAAATGGATATTTACCAAGCTGTAGGAGATACAGAAACACAAAGACCCTTAATTATTCTAGCACATGGAGGTTCTTTTGTAGCAGGTATTCGTACCAATCCAAGTATGGTTGCTTTAGGGAATGCTTTTGCTAAAAGAGGTTATGTAGTAGCTTCTATTTCATATAGACTTATGTCGTTTTTCGATTTATTAAGTGCTGAAGGAGCCTTAAATGGTGTAGCCAGAGCACTAAGCGATGGACGTGCAGCAGTAAGATATTTCAGAAAAACAGTTGATTTAGAAGCGAATCCTTACGGAATAGATGAGAATCAAATATACTTTGGAGGGAATTCTGCCGGTGGTGTAATAGCCGTACATGCAGCTTTTATGCAAGTAGAAGAGATTACAGATCCAGCTTTATTAGCAGCCTTAGAAATTTTAGGTGGAATAGAAGGCGATAGTGGTAACGATGGATATTCAAGCGATGTACGTGGAGCGATTAGTCTTGCAGGTGCTGTGGCAGATGTAGACTTTATTAGTCTTTCAGAAAATAATAAACTCTTAATTTCTTGTCATGGCGACGAAGATGGTACTGTGCCTTATTCTTGTGGACAGCCTTTAGGGTCTGGAATTCTACCAGAGTTATGTGGTGGTGGAGCAATGCTTACCCATACCGAGTCAATTGGTTTCACCAATCACCAACACCTATTATACCCTGGTCAAGGACATGTACCATGGCAGTCTGGAGGAGCTTCAGAAGTAGAGATGATTGATTTTGTAAGCGATAATTTATACGCCGCTTTAGATTGTATGAATATTGGCGTAATAGAAGGATGTACAGATGAATCTGCAATAAATTACAATTTAGATGCAACTATTGATGACACATCATGTTTCTTTGAAGATGTTCCTGATTGTGAAAACATTACTATTACACTTTTAAATGGATGGAATATGATTGGGTTTTCTTGTTTAAACAACACTAATGCTTCAATTGCATTTGCTTCAATTGAAGACAATATTATTATTGTTAAAGATGGAATAGGTAATGCGTATCTACCGGAATGGGATTTTAATGGAATTGGTGACTTAGAAAGAGGTTATGGATATTTAATGAAAGTAACAGAACAAACTACCAATTATAATATTTGCGAATGATTTAATAATCATTAATTGTTTTTTGCCCCAATCTATAACTTCTTCAAATCTTTCTAAAAGGGGTTCGAACGATAACTACAAGGGGAGTCTTATTGCTCATTTATTTTTAAAAATAAATGAGCTATTTTAATAATTGTTTTTAACCCACCTGTCTAACTCTTTAAATATTGGAATTAAATCCATGGCTATGGGAGTAAGTGAATATTCTACTCTGGGCGGAGTTTCATTGAATGATTTACGATAAATTAAATTATCAGATTCCATTTGTTTAAGATGGTCAGTTAATACTTTTCTAGAGATGCCATTCATCATCACAACTAATTGACCAAATCTTAATTTGCGGGTTTTTAGATTATATATAATTTCTAATTTCCATTTACCACCTAATTTTTTTGTAAATACACTTACTGGGCACAGAGGATTATTTTCCATATAGAGAGGCTTTAGTTACCTATTGATTACCACTTTTTGATAGTTACTAAAAAGTAACAGTTACATATTAAAACTATTATTAGTTACTTTGTAAAACTAATCAAAATAAAACAAACAATGAAGACAATTAAAAAAACTAACAAGTGTGCTTGTGGTAAAACAAAAGATGTTAACGGAAATTGTGATGGTTCACATGCTAAAAGATATGTAGGCTTTAAAGGGTTTACCTTGATGGCTATTGCACTAATCACTTTTTTTTCAATTCAAAGTTTTTCACTCATTCAAAAGGAAACAATAAATGTAATTAGTTCTAAAATTGTTTGGAAGGCATATAAAGTAACTGGTTCTCATGAAGGAACAATTTCTTTAAAATCAGGAAAATTAAACTTCAACAATGATGTATTAGTTGGAGGTGATTTTCAAGTGGATATGAATAGCTTATTATGTACTGATTTGTCCGGAGATTACAAGACTCAACTTGAGGGACACTTAAAGTCAGATGATTTTTTTAATTCAAATAATCACCCAAATTCAAGTTTAACTTTTACAAATGTCAAGCCAATAAATAATAACTCTTACAATGTGGATGCAGAGATTAGTATAAAGGGGAAAAAAGAAACAGTTTCTTTTGTAGTATCAGTATATGGAAATAAAGCTACAGGTGTTTTAAAACTTGATCGAACTAAATTTGACATCAAATATGGATCTGGTAGTTTTTTCGCTGGCTTAGGTGACAATTTAATTTATGATGAATTTGACCTCATAATAGATATTAATTTCTAGTTTTAAAGAAATACCAAGTAGTAGACTGTCAGAAACAAAGTGAAGGAGATTATTAAAGATATTTCTATGCTGATGCCATTATGATTTGCTTGCCTAATATCTATAGCATTTCTATTTGGGTAAATCGCTATCCCTTAGGTAAAGTCATAATACTTTAAATTAAGTAGACCCTAAAAATTATAAAATGAAAAGAAAAGATTTTATTAAAAAAGGAATACTTACTAGTCTCAGTGGTGGGATTTTATCAAATAATTTAATGGCTAAACAGTTTAAGCCAGATAAATCTAAGAAATCGAAGCTGCTTAAATCTTTAGGATATAACCATATTCCGAATAAAGAAACTAAAACAATGAATACAGTATTACATAAAGCCAATACTAGGGGGAGCGCAGATCATGGATGGCTAAAAGTTAATCACACCTTTAGTTTTGCTAATTATCGTAATCCTGAGCGTATGAATTTTGGCGTCTTACGAGTTTTAAATGACGACACTATTGCAGGTGGAAAGGGCTTTTCTGCGCATCCTCATGATAATATGGAGATCATTACAATTCCACTAGAAGGATCTATTTTTCATAAGGACAATATGGGGAATGAAAGTGAGATCACCACTGGCGATATTCAAGTTATGAGTGCCGGAACAGGTGTAGTTCATAGTGAGTTTAATGGGCATCAAACTAATGATTTAAAAGTCATGCAAATATGGCTTTTCACAAACAAGCGAGATGTTAAACCACGTTATCAACAGCTACCAATTAGAAATTTAGAAGTAAAAAACCAATTTTATCAAGTTCTATCTCCTAATAAAAGTGACCAGGGAGTATGGGTTTATCAAAATGCTTGGTTTAATATAGCGTCATTTGATAAAGCAGAAATAGTAACTTATCGTATGAAAGATAAAAGAAACGGTTTGTATGCCTTTATTATTGAAGGTGAGGTCGAAATTGAAGGTCAGAAATTAGGAAAGAGAGATGGGTTTGGAATTTGGGATACAGATGAAATATCAATTGCAGTAAGGGCTAAATCTAAAATATTGTTGATGGATGTGCCTATGGAAATTTAATCACAGTTAATTATTCTTCGAGTTTTAATTTAAACTCTAACCTCTTCAAATCTTTCCAAAAGCAGTTAGAATGAGAACCCTATTTGTAGGATGGCGTGTGAACACTTTTCTCTTTGTTATGATTTTCAGCTTTTTAACCACTTTGTTTCGCTCGTCAACACTTTTTAAATACGTAAGCTTTAGCACTGATGATAAAGATTAAAAAAAGCCACCCTATTAGAGCCGTCTTAGGTTGTGTCGCATTAATATTCAAAATATAGACTTTTTATGCTAGATTTAAAATTCTCTTTTCATGTTCAAGCACCACAGATATCCAAAGTTCATAATTCTTCAAGTTGTTTATTTTAAGTTTCTATTTACCTTATCCTATCGAGACCTTGAAGAGCTAATGAAGATTAGAGGTGTTAAGGTTGACCAGTAACTATTGAAAGAGGGTTGTTTTTGTAGCCAACGAAAAAGAAATCTATGCACAAGATAAAACACATAATTTCCAATAGCTGGAGGATGGATAAATTTCTGATTAAAGTTTTTAATATATGGGAGGTTAGTTATTAATGATTTAGGAATAGAAGATATATAATAACACAAAGAGCTATTAGTAAATAACCTTATTTGCCCTATTAAGCTTGTCGAAATACAAAACAAAAAAGTTATTACAATGTAGATTAAACCAACACCTTCACTTTAGAATTCTCGGTCAACATCATCCCATCAATATTTTCAATCAGAATAATCCCTGGTTTATTACCAGCTGTAAAAGACCCTAGTTTGGAGTAGCCAAAAAATGCCGCTCCATTTTTACAAGCCCATTCCAAAAGCGTTTCTGTAGAAATATGTGGAAAATTGGTTTGGATAAGCTTAATTTCTTCCAGAATACTCAAGGTATCGTTAGAGGCTAGAGAGTCTGTTCCTACCGTAATTTTTAAGTTCTTTTCGAGCCATAAATCGTAATCCGGAAGCGCGCGTTCTATATACCAGTTTGCCTTAGGGCAAGTACACCAATAGGCGTTTTCGAAATGGGATTCTATTTGTTCTATATCCGAAGCCTCCGAGCAGGTATTATGCACTAATAAAACCTTCTGCTCTTTGGGTAAATAGGGTAATAAGCTGTAGTGAGAAGAGTTTTCTCCAAAGCCCATTTGCGAAGAAATATCCAATCCTTTCCCTCTAAACAAATCTGCTAAATCGCCTTTAGACTCTAAAAACATTTCGTTTTCTGAGGGAGTTTCTTGGTGGTGAATACTTAACAATTGATCTTTAGAATTGAAGTAAATACCTTCTAATAAAGCAGGCGATAGCGAATAGGGTGCGTGAGGAACCAAAGAAGCCGAAAGTTCAGCTCTTTGATAATCTCCTACCACCTTCAATCCATCAGCTAATAAGGTAGTGGCTTGATTTTTATCCAATCCAAAAATCTCCACAAAAGAGTGGTACTTAATAACGCTCAATTTCTTTACTTCAAGAGTATCCGTGGTGTTCGATATATCACCTACTGCAACAATCCCAGCGGCTATCATTTCTTTATCCCCAGAGATTATAGATGCTACAGAATCAAGAATACATTCATTTCTACGTGTTGGAATCTGGCTCACAAATTCCGGTAGCCCCGTCGCCTCCGGCATTAGGTCTTTCATGTTCGAAAGCTCTAAATGACAGTGGGTGTTTACAAAGCCTGGGCACACAATACCATCGTACACTTCTACCTCAAAATCATGCGAAATTGGGGCAATATCGGTCAGGTGAATTACAGTTCCATCGTCTTCAATAAAAAGAAAGCCGTTCTTAATAGGAGCAGCGTTTAAAGGAATAATATAGGAAGCTTGAATTATACGCATCGAGTAAATTTTTTCAAAGGTAAGAATCCCTATCTTTGCAGCGATGGAAAAGCAGAAGAAACAAGACATCAGACTATTGTCTAAGGATGCGTTGAAGGACTATTTTGTAGAAAAAGGCGATAAAGCCTTTCGTGCAAAGCAAGTTTATGAATGGATATGGAAAAAATCGGCTACCGATTTCGACCAAATGACCAATCTATCTTTGTCTACTCGCGAACTATTAAAAGAGAATTTTGTTATTAATGCAGTAGAAATTGACGATTCTCAGTTTAGTAAAGATGGAACGATAAAAAACGCATTCCGTTTACACGACAATAGAATATGTGAGGGAGTTCTTATTCCTGTAGAGACACGCATGACTGCTTGTATTTCGTCGCAAGTAGGTTGTAGCTTGGCTTGTGAGTTTTGCGCAACAGGAAAGCTGAAACGGATGCGAAATATTGAGGCATCCGAAATTTATGATCAAGTACGTATTATACGCGATCAAGCCCTCGAGCATAACGGACAACCTTTATCCAACATCGTTTATATGGGAATGGGAGAACCGCTCTTGAATTATAAAAACGTACTAGAATCTATAGAGAAAATTACCTCTGAAGAAGGATTGGGTATGTCTCCAAAACGAATTACTGTTTCTACCGCTGGTGTAGCTAAAATGATAGAAAAATTAGCCGATGATAATGTGAAATTCAACTTGGCACTTTCTTTACATGCTGCAAACGACGAGAAGCGCAATAAAATTATGGGGATTAACGAGACCAATAATTTGGAAAGTTTAGCCAAATCCCTAAAATACTTCTACGAAAAAACACAAACGCGTGTTACCTACGAATACATCATTTTCGATAAGTTTAACGACGAATTACAAGATGCACACGAGTTGTATGAGTTCTGTAAGCACATTCCTTGTAAAGTAAATATTATTGAGTACAATCCTATAGACGGTGCCGAATTTAAGCAAGCGAGTGTTGCAAAAGTAGATGCTTTTAAAGACTATTTAGAAGAACGCGGAGTGGTAATAAACATTCGTCGTAGTAGAGGAAAGGACATTGATGCTGCCTGTGGACAGCTTGCGAATAAGAAATAATTTTTGCTTTTAGCCAGCAGAACAAATACAAGTACAATTATCCCTCATGTCTTTAGTCAATCAAATAAAAGCGCCAATAAAAAATGAAATGGACTCTTTTGAGTCTAAGTTCAAAACGACCATGGCGAGTAAGGTTCACTTACTAGATAAAATTACACACTATATTGTAAAACGAAAGGGTAAGCAAATGCGCCCTATGTTTGTTTTTCTCTCTGCAAAATTATGTGGCGAGCTCAACGAAAGTACTTATCGTGGTGCTTCTATGATAGAGCTTTTGCATACCGCTACTTTGGTACACGACGACGTAGTAGACGATGCCAACATGCGCCGTGGATTCTTTTCTATTAACGCACTATGGAAAAATAAAATTGCCGTTTTAGTAGGCGATTTCTTATTGTCTAAAGGTTTATTGCTCGCCGTAAAAAACGAAGATTTTCACTTATTAAAACTCACTTCTCGTGCGGTAGAGGAAATGAGTGAAGGTGAGTTGTTGCAAATTGAAAAAGCACGCCGTTTAGACATCGTTGAGGATGTGTACTACGAGATTATCCGTAAAAAAACCGCCTCCCTAATTGCGGCTTGTTGTGCTGTGGGCTGTTCTTCTGTTTCGAAAGATGAAGAACTGATCCAGAAAATGTGGAGTTTTGGCGAGGCTATTGGAATTGCTTTTCAAATAAAAGACGACTTATTCGATTATCAAAAGCAAGGATTAATTGGCAAACCTGTAGGTATAGACATCAAAGAGCAAAAAATGACTTTGCCTTTAATTTATGCGCTACAACATTGCGATAAAAACACTCGTAAGTCGGTTATCAATACCATTAAACGACATCATAACAATCCTAAAAAGGTGAAAGAAGTAATTGCCTTTGTGCGCGAAAGTGGTGGCTTGGAATATGCCGAAAAGAGTATGTACGAATACCAGGCTAAAGCCATTGAGATACTTTCTACTACACCCGATTCCGAAGCGAAAACTTCTTTACAAGCTTTAATAAAATACGTAATTGATCGGAAGAAGTAAAATTGTTAATCGTTCGCTTTATTGGTAGTTAGATTTTATTAACTGAATGCTTGTTACTCACTACTAATAATTCACGTTTTCCGACTCACGATTTACCAATTATTTGGTACTTTAGCCTCTTAAATTTACACGTTTGATTCCAAAGGAAACCATAGACCTCATTTTCGAAACTGCCCGTATAGACGAGGTGGTAGGCGATTTTGTGCACCTCAAAAAACGAGGGGTCAATATGTTGGGTAACTGTCCGTTTCACGACGAAAAAACGCCTTCTTTTACTGTTTCTCCTGCCAAAGGAATATACAAGTGTTTTGGTTGTGGTAAAGGAGGGAATTCGGTGAATTTCGTAATGGATCACGAGCATTTTTCGTATCCAGAAGCCTTAAAATTCCTCGCTAGTAAATACAATATCTTTATTGAAGAGCAGGAGCGTACCCCCGAACAGGAGGAAGCTGCCAACGATAGAGAGAGTATGTACATTGTTAGTAATAGTGCTAACGAGTATTTTCAAGACCAACTTTTTAACGGCGATGAAGGGCGTGCTATAGGTCTAAGTTATTTTAAAGAAAGAGGCTTTAGAGAAGACACACTCAAAAAATTTCAGCTCGGTTACAGTCCAGAAAAAAGCGATGCTTTTTCTACGCATGCACTAAAGGAAGGATATAAAATAGAATTCCTAGAAAAAACAGGCTTAACGATCCCAAAAGAATCTCGAAACTACGACCGATTCCGTGGAAGAGTGATGTTTCCTATTCATTCGCTTTCGGGTAGAATATTAGGTTTTGGAGGAAGGATATTAAAAAGCAATGTTAAGGCTGCCAAATACCTCAATTCTCCAGAGAGTGAAATATATTCTAAGAGTAAAGTGCTCTATGGTATGTATCAGGCAAAAAATAGCATTGTTAAAAAAGAGCGCTGTTTATTAGTTGAAGGATATACCGATGTGGTGTCTATGCACCAAGCTGGTATAGAAAACGTAGTAGCTTCTTCGGGTACTTCTTTAACTGTTGATCAAATAAAATTAGTAAAACGGTTTACCAATAATATAACACTGCTTTTCGATGGGGATGCTGCGGGATTAAAAGCAGCGCTTAGAGGGGTGAATTTAATTCTTCAAGAAGGACTTAACGTAAAGGTAGTTACCTTTCCTGATGGAGAAGATCCAGATTCTTATGCTAAGAAAGTAAGCTCGGAAGAACTCGAAAACTATATAGATTCTCAGGCAAAAGATTTTATAGAATTTAAATGCTCTTTGCTTTTAGCCGAAGCTAAGGAGGATCCTATAAAAAGGGCTGAGTTAATAAAAGATATTGCAGCTACCATAGCACTTATACCCGATACTATTTCGAGAACGGTATATGCACAAAGCTCCTCTTCTATTTTAGGAATAGACGAACAGCTTATCTTCTCTAGCATAGAGCAGTCGCGTTCTGGGAAAACTCCAGTAGCGAAAAGCGAAGCTATGCAAGTGGTGTTTACTGGCACCAAGAAAGCAAGCAAGGTAGAGGCATTAACTTTAAGTCTTGAAGAAACTACCCTTATACGTTTATTGGTTATTTACGGAACTTCACCTCTCAATTTTGAGTACGAAAATGAGGAAGGAGAAGAGGAAGTAACTACCGTTTCTGCTGCTGAATATATTTTATCGCAACTCGACGAAGATGGAATAGAATTTACACATACTGCTTACAATAAAATATACACAGAGTTTGTGAATCATGTAAATGAACACGAAACCATTTTAGATGATAAACACTTTGTACGTCATCAGGATCCTGAGATTTCTCAAGCTGTTTCGGAATTTTTAAGCGATAAATACCAACTAAGCGACTGGTCTAAAAAAGAAATTTTTGTTCCTACCGAAACCGATAAACT
The DNA here is from genome assembly GCA_905182215.1 of Flavobacteriales bacterium UBA6772. Classification (GTDB taxonomy): domain Bacteria; phylum Bacteroidota; class Bacteroidia; order Flavobacteriales; family UBA7430; genus UBA6772. The sequence continues at coordinate 9,315 of CAJJAI010000027.1, forward strand.
CAAAGAATTGGTTGTAGAGTCGGTTATCCGATTAAAGTCTAAGCAAGTAAAAATAAAAATTGCCGATATGCTTAAACAGATGAAAGACAATACTGTACCTGAAGAGGATCGCTTAAATTTCTTACATAACTTTCAACAATTAAATAATCTGTCAATGCACATTGACAAAGAACTCGGGAGAGAATGTTGATTTAGATTTATAGAAAATAACTCTTTTAAATTATAGCCTCAGCTGAGAAATCAGGAGAGGCTTTTTTAGTATGCAGTGTATTCGTATATTTTTAGTGAACCCTACATACCTATCCTTTAAATAGTAAAGTGGTTAATCTCGTAACCACTCTTTATAATATATTATATGCCAGTATAGTAAACCAAAAACAAAATAGACATCCTAAAATATTTTGTTTAATTTGACGTTAATTGTTTTGAACTAAAAAAAGATAGATTCATGAAAAAGTTAACTTACACCTTATTGGCAGTCTCAATTATTTTTGCTGCTTGTAGAAAGGAAGAAGAAGTTACAATAGACTCTACTTGGAATTGTGATAATGGTACCTGTGTAGATCCTGGAACAGGAAACGGTACTTATACTTCATTGTCTAGTTGTGAAAGTAATTGCATATTAGCTCAAGCTGGATCTGCCTTAGCACAGGCTCAATTAATAGAAGCAGAATTAGGTCCTATTCCAACTTTTAATTGTGAAGACGGTGTATTAATTCCTATATATGTTAATGGAATAGAAGTTTTTGTAGATCAGCCCACATATGGATGCGACAATCCAGATTTAAAAGGTGAGTGTTTAACAGGTTCCCGCGTAGGAAGAATACAAGGAACAAACCAAGACGGAAGCACAAGACCAGAAGTTGTTTGGGTTTTCTTTTGTAGAAGAGGAGATGATTTTGCTCAGATGATAGGCTACAATGAAATCACTGGTAAAACGGCATTTCTTGAATTAAATAATGGTTACCTACCAACAAATGCATTTTTACAGCCAAATGTGTCTGTACCAACGCCTAATGATCCAACTTATGAAGCTGCATGGAAAGCTCCTGCAGAAATAGCTGAACAAGGTTGTAATAGCTGCCATACATCAGACGCTTTCATTCATTCGAGATGGATAGCTGGAGCCAAATTGCCAAGTAATCCTAATGAACCAGTACTACCAGAAGTTGCAACACCACACAGTAAATATTGTGTAATTGGAAACGAATTTTCGAGCTGGGAATTAACGTTTATTGATTTGCCAGAAAATAATTGTTTAGGATGTCATAGGTTGAGTAATATTAATGCTTGGAACTTTGCAAATAATACCGATTGGGACTTGTATATGCCACCTAACAATCCTGGTAGTATGTCGGAAGATTACCAAGAAATAAAAGATTTTATACAAAATTTCGGTCCATTTGAAATTGCTCCTAATGGTACTGATGTTCCACCTTGTGATGAATAGAGAATGTTGACTTAGACACCCAGTTAAGACATCTTATTTATAAAACCTCTCCTTAGAAATCAGGAGAGGTTTTTTTAGTATGTATTGTATGCTCTGTTTTTAGAAAGAAGATTTATGATACACATCGCTATAAATAGTTAATTTTTGCCGTAACTTTACCCTAATAAAAAGAGCTAATGATGTCTAAATGCGTTCAGTTTCAAGTAGGTGGCGTGCCAGAGCATTTTAATTTACCCTGGAAAAAAGCCCTAGAAGAAAATCGCTTTGAAGCGCATGGAATTTCTGTTTCATGGAAAGATTATCATGGAGGTACCGGAGAGATGACTAAAGCCTTAAGAGAGGGCGAATTAGACATAGCTATACTCCTTACTGAAGGAATTATAGCCGATATTCATCGTGGCAATCCAAGTAAAATAGTGCAGTTTTATGTAAAATCTCCACTTCGTTGGGGTATTCATGTAGGTGCAAATTCAAAGTTTAATGCTGTAAAAGACTTAGAAAATACCCGTGCTGCCATTTCTCGCTTTGGATCAGGCTCGCATTTAATGGCGTATGTAAACGCCGACAACTATAAGTGGGATTTAGCAAAACAAAAATTTGAAGTCGTTAAAAATTTAGATGGAGGTCGTGAATTCTTAACTGAAGGAAAGGCAGACTACTTCCTTTGGGAGAAATTTACAACAAAACCTTTTGTAGACAATGGAGAGTTTAGAATTGTAGGCGAATGCCCTACTCCATGGCCAAGTTTTGTGGTAGCTGTAAGAGGTGATTTATTGCTTACGCATAACAAAGAAATAGAAGCGGTTTTAAAAATTGTAAACGAATCTTGCGCTCAAGTAAAAGCTTCCCAAGACTCCATTAAAGAGATTGCTGAGCGTTACCAGCTTAAAGAAGTAGACGTAGCCGTTTGGTTTAATGAAACCCAATGGGCTTGTAATGGGGATTTAGAGTCTGAGATAATAGATCAAGTTCAAGAGCGTTTAATAGACCTTGAAATTATTGATGCCAAAATGGATTTTGACATGCTTTGCAAACCTTTTGATGAGCAGTTAGAAAATGTAAAATAAGTTTTTCTTAATTCCATAGTTTCATTTACATAAACTAAGCTGTCGCCCTACAGATATTTACCATTAAAGAGGGATTAAAAGAAAAAATAAAATAGTTTTGCTTAGAAGCAGTTAATACTATTGCGAAAACCATACAATTTGAAAAACCTTCTTACATATTTATCTCTTTTCTTCATTACGGTCTTGTTCAATTCATGTTCCACACAAAAAGATCGATTTTTAAATCGAAGTTACCACCGTGCTGCTGCACATTATAACGGTTATTTTAATGGCGTAGAAAGTTTAAAAGAGGGCGTAGCTAAATTAGAGAAAAACCACCAAGAAGATTACGGCGCTCTTTTGCCAACTACTATTTTAGGCGATGCCAAAGAGGCTCAAAAAATATTTCCTCAGCTAAATCGTGTAATCGATAAGGCCGCATTGGTGGTGGAATACCATTCTATGGAAATTAAAGGCGAAGAAAAAAATAAGTGGATAGACGATAGTTACCTTTTAATGGGAAAGGCGCTTTTTTATAAGCAAGAATACGGATTGGCTATAGAAATGTTGGGCTATGTTAGCCGAGAGTACGATGGCTATGTTTCGGACATTGCTGTATTATGGTCTACACGCGCGCAAATAGAGATGGGTAATTTTACTACTGCCGAAAATCAACTGCTTTATTTGGAAAGTGACGCACGTTTAAAAAAGAGCGATCGAGTTTTATTGGCGGAAGTAAATGCTAATTATCATCTTAAAAAAGAAAACTGGGATGAGGTAATCGCGTATTTAAACACCGCTTTAAAATACTCCAAAGACAAAGCTCAAAAAGCTCGATTTACCTATATAATAGCACAGCTTTATCAAAATCTTGAGGACTACGATACTGCCTACGAATATTTCGATAAGGTGGTAAAAATGAATCCAGATTACGAATTTAAATTCAATGCTTTATTAAGTAGAGCTAGAGCTTTTAATCCTAAACACAACGACTCTTCTAAGTTAATCAGCGAAATAGAAAAAATGCTGAAAGACGATAAAAACATCGATTATAAAGATCAAATATATTACGCTTTAGCCGAAATCGCACTTAAAGAAAAGCACGAAGATTTAGCTAAAGAGCACTTATTAAATTCTACAGCTAGTAATTTGGGCAACGACCAGCAGCAATCTATTTCTCATTTGGCGCTGGCAAATATATATTTCGACGAGGCAGCTTATTTATACGCGCAAGGTCATTACGATACGGCTATGACTTTTTTAAGTCAAAACCACCCGGACTACGACTTGCTTACAAAAAAGAAAAACAGCCTAAACGATTTAGTCGAATTGTACAATACTATTGCTCTAAAAGATAGTTTAATGACATTATCGTTACTTGATGAGGACGCCTTATTAGAAATGATAGACCAAATTATTGAAGAGAAAAAAGAAGCCGATAGAAAGGCTAAAGAAGCGCTAAAGGCTAATGTTGGGAATAGACAAAATCCAAATTCAAGAAATCAGTTTAACCCTTCGGCTGGGGGAAGTGGAGCTTGGTATTTTTACAATCCATCTGCAGTAAGTTTTGGATATTCCGAATTTATTAGCAAATGGGGTGAGCGTAAATTAGAAGACAATTGGAGACGTAGAAATAAGCAACAAATTGCTATTGACGACGACGAAGAGGATGAGGAGAAAGACATATATAGTAGAGAGTATTATTTAGACATTATCCCTACCACCGATTCTGCTAAAAGGGCAACGGTAGACCTTATTGTGCAATCCTTTTATCAGCTAGGTTTAATTTATAAAGAAGAGTTGCAGGATTACCCCGAAGCACTCACGGTTTTTGAAACACTTCTGTCGGCATATCCTAAAAATAAATACGAGGCTTTATCTTATTATCAGCTCTACAATACCCACAAATTATTAGATGAAAATTTAGCTGCCCAAGCTTATTTTAAAAAGCTTCAAGAAGAGTATCCAGAAAGCGATTATCTAAAAATGATCCTCGATCCAGAAGGGTACTATTCTCAAAATACTGAAGCTGTAGATAGCGCGATGTATTATTATGAGGCTGTTTACACTTCGTTTGTGAATAATAAGTTCGAGGAAGTATTAGAAATGGCAGATTCTTTAAGGGCTAAGTACAAATCGCATCCTATTGCAGAGCAGTGTTATTTGCTAAACGCCCTTTCTAAAGGTCACCTTTTTGGGGAAGAACAATTAATTACTAGTTTAAACGAATTGCTTAGCACCTATTCTAGTGGTGAAGTAGCCGACGAAGCGCGGGCAATTTTACAAGACATAGCTCGTAGGTCTATAATCTCAGAAGAAACACTGTATACTTTTGATGAAAGCGAAGAGCATTATTATATTCTTGCCATAGAAAGTTCTGGGCCTAGTATTAATAAATTGAAAATGGCAATTTCAGACTTCAATACGAAGTTTTATAAAGCAGAAATGTACAAGACTCAAAGTCTTATGCTGAATTTAGACTACCAACTTATTATTGTAAAAACATTCGATAAGTCGAGCAGGTCTTTAAAGTATTTAGATGCTATAAAAGAAGAGGAAAGCTTAAAAAGTATTTTAGGTGGATCTGATTTTGAGCATTTTATTATATCTTCGAGTAATTTTAAAACCTTCTATAAAGACAAGTCGCTAGATAAGTATTTGGTGTATTTCGAAGGAACGTATTTAAAGTATAAATAACCTAAAATCTTGCTATGTTTTCAAAAAACACCTCAGAAATAAGTCGTTCTAACGATAAAGCGAGTTCAGCTGTAAATGCAATTGGACAAGGAAGTACTATTAAAGGAGATATTATTACCGAGGGTGATTTAAGAATCGACGGTACTTTAACAGGTTCTATTACAACCAAAGGACGTTTAGTTATTGGCGAAACTGGATTGGTTGAAGGCGAGGTTGTTTGTCAGAACGCTTTAATTGCTGGAACTTTAAAAGCTAAAATTCAAGTTCATGAATTATTGAGCTTAAAAGCCACGGCTAATTTATCAGGCGATATAATCACCAACAAATTGGCTATTGAACCAGGCGCAAACTTTACAGGTTCTTGTAGTATGGGTGCTTCAATAAAAAACATTAAATCCAGCGATTCTAATGGAAAACACGAAGAAAAAACCGCTTAATCAGTTTCTAAAGTTTTCTGGTATTGCCATGCAAATGGGAATTATTATTGGAGCCGGAGCTTATGGAGGTGTTTGTTTAGATAAATATTTAGAAAAGGACTTTCCTTTGTTTACCCTCCTATTTTCCCTGTTTGCCGTTTTCTCTGCCTTATACTATGTTATTAAAGAAGTAATACACCTTAGCGATGATTCCTGATTTATTATACTTTTTTTTAAAGCTATGCCGTGCAGCCCTAGTTTTTTTTGGTGTACACTATTTATTTAATTATTTTGGGCCTTGGCCATTAGCGGATTCCTTGTTTTACAAAATTCATATTTTCAACTTTATTGCAAGTTTACTAATGTACGTAGTTGTTATAGTAGCTTTTCATAAAACACGGGACCTTGCAGGTTTCGCGTTTTTAACTTCTAGCGTTTTTAAAATGTTAGTTTCGTTTGCCTTTTTAATCCCTTTTGTCCTCCCCAAATTAGAGTACAGTCAAAATTTCGCGCTTCAGTTTTGTATAGTGTTTGTCAGTTATCTTATTTTCGAATCTACTATAACCATCAGAAAATTAAACAAGTAATTAAATCTCTACTTATTTCCTCCGGCCTACAAAGCCTATGTTTATTCACAATCTATTAATTATTGTTGATAAGGCTTAAATATACTTCGCTCATTGAAGAATATTATCTATTTTTGCATCGATTTTCACAGGCTCTAAAACCATATTTGAAAACAAGATGAAAACTGTATTGAAGACATTCTTACTTATTGCAACGTTTACCTTAGGTAATCTTTCTTTATTTGCTCAAGCTGGACATGATCATGCCGATCATACTGGACATTCTCACGCTGAAGAAACTCATACAGATACAGCTTCCGTAGATGACACTCATGCTGAAGTAACACCCGCTGACGAAAAGTTTGATGCGGTTGCCGTAATTATGCATCACATTTCTGATGCGCACGACTTTCACATTCTTGATTACACCGATGATCATGGTATTGAACACCCAGTTTCCATCCCTCTTCCAGTTATATTATTTACTGACGGAGACTTGGATGTGTTTATGTCAAGTGAATTTAATCATGGTCATGATACTGTTAAAGTTGGTAACCACGCTTACTTCCTTGATCATGGTCATATAGCTGAAGTTTCGGGTTCTAACCTTCATCCTATTGATTTTTCTATTACTAAGAATGTATTCTCAATGTTATTGTCGGTATTTTTATTAGTGTTTATTTTTGCTACTGTAGGAAGGTCATACCGCAATGGAGTTTTAGCACCAAAGGGATTAGCTTCTTTTATTGAGCCTTTAGTGTTGTTTGTTCGAGACGATATTGCAGTTCCTAATATTGGAGAGAAAAAAGCCAACAAATTTTTACCCTACCTATTAACGGTGTTCTTCTTTATTTTGATGAACAACCTTTTAGGATTGATTCCATTTTTCCCAGGTTCAGCCAATTTAACAGGGAACATTTCATTTACGATCACATTATCATTCATCACATTCTTGATTACCAACTTGAATGGGAATAAAGATTACTGGAAACATATATTTGCTACTCCTGGCGTTCCGTTATGGTTAGCTCCTATTATGATTCCAGTTGAATTGATGGGTATCTTCGCGAAACCTATCGCCCTACTAATTCGTTTGTTCGCAAACATCACTGCCGGTCACATTATCATCTTAAGCTTGATCTCTTTGATCTTCATCTTTAAGACGATTATGATCGCTCCAGTATCTGTAGGATTTGTATTGTTTATGGATGTATTGGAGCTACTTGTAGCTGCACTGCAAGCATATATTTTCACGCTTTTGTCGGCGCTATTCATTGGAATGGCGGTAGCAGAGCATGAGCATAATTAAGTAAGTTTTTTGTTTAACCCTTAAATAAATTATTATGATTAGTATGGGACCATTAGCTGCAATTGGTGCAGGTTTAGCTGTAATTGGAGCTGGTATCGGTATCGGAAAAATTGGTGGATCTGCAATGGAAGCTATTGCAAGACAACCTGAAGCCACTGCAAAAATTCAAACTGCAATGATTATTGCTGCTGCCTTAGTAGAAGGTGTAGCTTTATTCGCGGTAGTTGTATCTTTGTTAGTAGCAAGCAACTAAATTATTGCATTAACAAACCTTTCAGGGATTGCCTGAAAGGTTTGTTTTCATTCTCGTTAAAACGAAAACAAAAAAATTAAGATATGGAATTAGTTACTCCTCAAATAGGATTGATATTCTGGACATCACTTTCATTTTTGATCTTGATGTTTCTCTTGAAGAAATTCGCTTGGGCTCCAATCTTGGGTGCTGTAAAAAATCGTGAAGCCTCTATTAGAGAAGCTCTAGAGTCTGCTGAAAATGCTCGTGCAGAAATGGCAAATTTACATGCCGACAACGAACGTATTTTGAAAGAAGCACGTGCTGAAAGAGACGCTATGCTAAAAGATGCTAGAGATATAAAAGCAAGTATTGTTTCTTCAGCTAAAAACATAGCTAAGGAAGAGGCAGCTAAAATGATTGTTTCTGCAAAAGCAGTAATTGAAAACGAAAAAGTTGCCGCTATTTCAGAGCTTAAAAGTTCTGTAGGTTCTTTATCTGTTGATATCGCTGAGAAAATATTGAAAGCTGAATTAAAAGATCCTGAAAAGCAAAATGCTTATATTACGGAGATGCTTAAAGATGTAAAGCTTAACTAACAGACGATGAAAGAAACCAGAGTTGCCCTGCGTTACGCGAAGTCTTTGATTTCTTTAGCTGAAGAACGCAATATTATTGAGCTAGTAAAAGAAGATATGCAGACTGTATTGTCTGTTTGTGAGGAAAGCGAAGCTTTTACCAATATGCTTAAAAGTCCTATTGTTAAAGCCGATAGAAAGAGCGCTATACTTAATGAAATTTTCTCGAAAGAAGTCTGTGACTTAAGTTTGGCATTCCTAAATATCGTTGTCGAAAAAAGACGTGAACCGATTTTAGCTGCTATAGCTTCTAGCTTCATGGATCTTTACAACGAATCTAAAAACATTGTAAAAGCAACTGTTGTAACTGCAATTGCTATTACAGATACTATAAAAACCCAAGTATTGGCACAGCTTAAATTAGTTGCTGGCGATTCTGAAGTTCTATTAGAAGAACGTGTTGATGAAACCATTATAGGTGGATTTGTTCTTCGTATTGGCGGTCGCGAATTTAACGCGAGTATCGCTAATAAATTACAGCAATTAAAAAGAGAATTTGTTTCCAATCCGCACATAAAATAGTACTAATATGGCAAGTGTAAAACCAGCTGAAGTTTCAGCAATATTAAGAGAGCAACTTTCAGGTCTTAAAACCGAAGCTGAAATTGCTGAAGTGGGTACCGTACTTCAAGTAGGTGATGGTATTGCTCGTGTTTATGGACTTACAAACGTAGGTTCTGGTGAATTGATTGAATTTCAATCAGGTTTACAAGGAATCGTATTGAACTTGGAAGAGGACAATGTTGGTGCCGTGCTTTTAGGATCTTCTAAGATTATTAAAGAAGGTGATACTGTAAAACGTACTGGTCGTATTGCATCTATTAATGTAGGTGATGGTATGTTAGGTCGTGTGGTTGATACCTTAGGGACCCCTATCGATGGTAAGGGTCCAATTACTGGAACTACTTACGAAATGCCTTTAGAGCGTACTGCTCCTGGTGTTATTTATCGTCAGCCTGTAACAGAGCCACTTCAAACCGGTATCAAAGCAATTGATGCTATGATTCCTATTGGACGTGGACAACGTGAATTGATTATTGGTGACCGTCAGACAGGTAAAACTTCTGTGGCTATCGATACTATCATCAACCAAAAAGAATTTTACGATGCTGGGCAACCAGTTTATTGTATTTATGTTGCCATAGGTCAAAAAGGATCTACCGTAGCAAATATTGTAAAAACACTAGAAGAAGCTGGTGCAATGTCTTATACAGTTATTGTTGCAGCAAATGCTTCTGATCCTGCTCCAATGCAGTTTTACGCTCCATTTGCAGGTGCTGCAATTGGTGAGTTCTTCCGCGATACTGGTCGTCATGCTTTAATTGTATATGATGATTTATCTAAGCAAGCGGTAGCATACCGTGAGGTGTCTCTTTTATTAAGACGTCCTCCAGGACGTGAGGCTTACCCAGGGGATGTATTCTTCTTACACTCAAGATTACTTGAGCGTGCTGCGAAAATCAACGATTCTGATGCAATTGCACAGGATATGAATGATCTTCCAGAATCTATAAAAGGTATCGTTAAAGGTGGAGGTTCATTAACTGCTCTTCCAATTATCGAAACTCAAGCGGGTGATGTATCTGCTTATATTCCTACCAACGTAATTTCTATTACCGATGGTCAAATTTTCTTAGAAGCCGATCTATTTAATTCAGGTGTTCGTCCAGCAATTAACGTAGGTATTTCTGTATCTCGTGTTGGAGGTAATGCTCAAATTAAATCAATGAAGAAAGTTTCGGGTACCTTGAAATTAGATCAAGCTCAGTACCGTGAACTAGAAGCATTTGCTAAGTTTGGTTCTGACCTTGATGATGCTACCTTATTGGTAATTAACAAAGGTAAACGTAACGTTGAAATGTTGAAGCAAGGCTTGAACTCTCCACTTCCAGTAGAAGAGCAAGTAGCGATCATTTACTGTGGTACTAAAAACTTGATGGCTAAAGTTCCTGTGAACAAAGTGAGAGAATTTGAAGTTGAATTCTTGTCTTTCATGAGAAATAAGTATGCTACCGAATTAGCGTCTTTAAAAGCAGGTAAACTGACTGGTGAAGCAACTGCAGCAATTGAAAAAGCAGTAGCTGAAGTTTCATCAAAATACTAATAAGACTGAACTAGTGAAGGCTTCGGCCTTCACTTTCAATAGACTTACCAATGGCTAACTTAAAAGAAATACGTACTAGAATTACTTCTGTAGCTTCTACGATGCAAATTACCAGCGCTATGAAAATGGTGTCGGCTGCAAAATTGAAAAGAGCTCAGGATGCGATTACTCAAATGCGTCCATACGCTGAGAAATTGCAAGAAATCTTAGTAAATCTTAGCTCTACTCTAGACAATTCTACGGAAGGTGTTTATAGTCAAGAAAGAGATACTCAAAAAGTATTACTTGTGCCTATTGCTTCTAATCGTGGATTATGTGGTGCTTTTAACGCAAACGTATTTAAAAGAACCGAAAAACGTATTACTGAGCTTTCTGATTTCGATCTGCAGGTTTACCCTATCGGGAAAAGATCTGTAGATTATTTCACAGATAAGCATACGCTGTTTAATTCTAATCTTGAGATTTTTAACGATTTGAACTTTGATAGTTCTACGATTATCGCTCAAGAAGTTATGGATGCTTTTGTAGACGGATCTTTCGATAAAGTTGAAATTATTTACAACAAGTTTGTAAATGCAGCTACTCAAGAGTTAATGGTAGAGCCTTTTTTACCTGTGCAAGCTGAGGAATCTGAAGAAGTAGCTTTGAATGCTGATTATATCTTTGAGCCTTCAAAATCTTCAATCGTTTTAGATCTTATTCCTAAGTCGCTTAAAGTACAGTTTTATAAAGGTTTATTAGACTCTCATGCTTCTGAGCATGGCGCACGTATGACTGCAATGCATAAAGCAACAGACAACGCGCAAGATCTAAAAGATGATTTAACACTTACGTATAACCGTCAACGACAGGCTTCTATTACCAACGAAATCCTTGAGATTGTTGGGGGTGCTGAAGCGCTGAAACAATAATAAAATTCACATCTTGAAAACCCTGCCTTGGCAGGGTTTTTTTGTTTTATATCTTTGAGGCTTATGAAATCGTTTATTATATACCCCAAAAAACTAGGTACTCGTATCTATATCTCCATGCTGGCGCTTTTGCTGGGATCGTTTTTCCTTATAGGAATTTCTACTTTTTACAATTTTAAAAGTCAGAATGTTGAGTATCATAACAATCGTTTACAGCGAAAAGAAGCTGCTACCCTTGCCTCTGTTGCCTATTATTTAAAAGACAAAAACCCACAGGAATTTAACGATACTATAATTTATAAACTCTTTAAATACAAGTTGAATGAATTGGCGGATATACATAACCTAGATATAATTCTTTACAATCTAAAAGGAGAACTAATTTTAAGTTCTAATAAAGAAATTGTTCAAACGCACTTATTACCAAATAAATTAGATTCTGCATCGCTTAGTGAATTAGAACAACAGGCTAGTGGAAGAATAGAATTACTTTCGTTCGATGGAGAAGATTATCTAAATTCTTATCAGTTTGTTTACGATCAAAACTCAAGTCCATTTGCAATTATATGTACCCCATACTTTCAACTAAACGAAACCTATAAACGCGATTTGAGAGCTTATTTTGTAGCCCTCTCCCCTATTTATATATTTTTATTTTTTGGCGCCAGTATTATCGCTTACCTCCTCTCCAAACAAATTGCCGAGCCTATCGCAAAGCTATCCTCTGTAATGCGTAAAGCTGCACTTGCTAAGCGATACATGCCTTTATCGTGGAAGTCCTCCGATGAAATTGGTCAGTTGGTGGCTCAGTATAACTTTATGGTAAAGGAGCTTGAAATGAGCTCTGAGAAGCTCGCTCAAACCCAAAAGGAGTTTGCTTGGAAAGAAATGGCCAAACAAGTGGCTCATGAGATTAAGAACCCGCTTACTCCAATGAAGTTAAATGTTCAGATGTTTGAACGTAAAGCCAATACAGAAGATCCAGAATTTCCTGTAAAAATGAAAAAGTTTACGTCTTCTTTAATAGAGCAAATAGACACTCTGGCTCATATTGCTTCCGCATTTTCCGATTTTGCGCGGATGCCCTCAAGTAATAAAGAAGAACTTAATTTATCTGAAATTGTAGAAAACACTATTTCCTTTTTCGATCCTTTAAGTAGTGGGATTTTAAAATTAGATAAAGATTGTTTTGTTTTTGCAGATCACAATCAAATAGTACGTGTGCTTAATAATTTATTAAACAATGCCATCGAAGCAATTGCTGATGGTGAGACTCCTATGGTAACAGTTTCTCTAGAAAAGGGCAATCATAAAGTATTACTCCAGGTTGAAGACAATGGTATGGGTATACCCTTGGAGCTCCAGGATAAAATATTCGAGCCCAATTTTACAACCAAAACTAGTGGTACGGGATTAGGCTTAGCCATGGTAAAACGAATTATTGACGATTTAAACGGACATATTTATTTTGAAACAGTCCCAAACAATGGAACTACTTTCTATATAAGTTTGCCTCTGCTTAAACAAAAAGCCTAATTTTACTTTTTTAAAGAAATTCTTATGACCTACGAAAATATACTAGTCAATACTGATGCTGGAATTCAAACCATCACCATCAACAGGCCTTCAAAATTAAATGCTTTAAATAAAGCAACGATCGAAGAGTTGAATATTGCTTTACAAGAAGCGGAATCTTCTAAGGAAACAGGTGTAATTATCCTTACTGGTGCTGGCGAAAAGGCCTTTGTTGCTGGAGCGGATATTTCTGAGTTTGCGCACTTTTCAGTTGCCGAAGGAAAAGCGCTTTCTCAAAAAGGACACGACGATTTATTCAATAGAATAGATGGTATGGGGACTCCTGTAATTGCTGCCGTAAACGGATTTGCTCTTGGTGGAGGATTGGAATTAGCCATGTCTTCTCACATTAGAATTTTTGCAGACAACGCGCGTGTTGGATTACCAGAAACCTCTTTAGGTGTAATCCCTGGTTATGGAGGTACGCAAAGACTCGCACAAATTGCTGGTAAAGGTAGAGCAATGCAAATGGTTTTAACTGCCGAAATGGTTGACGCTCCAACGGCTCTAGCTTACGGTATTACAAACAAAGTTGTTCCTTTAGAAGAACTGATGCCTACTGCTTTAAAGATGGCTAAAAAGATTTCACGCAATTCTCCTATGGCAATTGCGACCGCTATACAATGTGTTAATGCTAACTATACTTCTGGTGTAAATGGATTAGCTTTTGAGGTAGATGCTTTTGGTAAGTGCTTTGGAACTGATGACTTTAAAGAGGGTACTACCGCGTTTTTAGAAAAGCGTAAGGCTAGCTTTTAATTTTAAACCTGTAATTTTAAACGTAGCTTGAGTGTACTAAAAAAATTAGTAGGTCAAACAGCCATTTATGGACTGAGTAGTATTGTTGGGCGTTTGCTCAACTTCCTGCTAGTTCCCTTATACACCAGTATTTTTACAGTCGGTGAATATGGGGTTCTTTCGGTGCTTATGTCTTTAGTTGCATTTGCAATGGTTTTATTAACCTACGGCTTGGAAACTTCTTTCTTTCATTTTGCCAATAAGGAAAGAAATTCTAAGAATGTGTTTTCTACTGCATTCCTCTCTTTAGTAGCAACTACCCTCCTATTCTTAGCGATTGTTCTGCCTCAAATAAATCAAATTTCAGATGTATTACACATTGCAGATAAACCCATTTTAATAAGGTATTTAGTTTGGATTTTAGCCTTCGACGTTCTCTCAAGTCTTCCTTTTGCTAAGCTTCGATTAGACAATAAACCATGGAAGTTTGCGGCCATTAGAATTGTAAATATTGTCGTTAATATTGGTTTAAATCTGTTCTTCTTTCTACTATGCCCTTATCTGATTAATAACGGTTATGATGTTGAATTTATAGATTCTATTTACGATCCAAATGCTGGAATAGCTTATATTTTTATAGCCTACCTTGTTTCTAGTTTCCTCACTCTACTCCTACTCTTACCCGAAATATTTAGCATTCGTTTTAGCTTCGATTTTGGACTCTGGAAAAGGATGATGTCGTATAGCTTTCCTCTTCTAATTGGTGGCTTAGCATATGTTACCAACGAGATGGTAGATCGCGTTTTGTTAGACTACCTCTTGCCTAAAGATGTTGCTAGCGGCCAAGTAGGAATTTATTCTGCCTGTTATAAAATAGCCATTTTCATGACTCTTTTTATTCAAGCTTTCCGCTACGGTGCCGAACCTTTTTTCTTTGCTCAAGCACAAAAAAAAGGCGCTAAAGAACAGTATGCGCATGTGATGCGGTACTTCGTTGCTTTCACAGGATTCATTTTTTTAGTCGTAAATGTGTATATCGATATTATTAAAGAATTTATTAGAAATGAAGCCTATCATGAAGGCTTAAAAATCGTTCCTATTTTACTGCTTGCAAATTTGTTTTTAGGAATTTATTATAATTTATCAGTTTGGTATAAAGTAAGCGATAACACTCGTTATGGAGCATATTTATCACTTTTTGGTGCTTTAGTTACCATCACTTTTAATCTATTATTAATTCCTACCATGTCTTATATGGGTTCTGCCTGGGCTACGCTCTTTTGCTATGGATCTATGTGTGTAGCGTCTTATGTTTTAAGTAGAAAGTACTACCCTATCCCCTACGATGCTAAACGTATTTTTATCTACCTATTTTCTTCGCTTGGTTTATACTGTATTTGGACGGTATGGCATGACTCTTATTTTGCCTTTAGCACCTTAGTGTGTTTTGTATATATGTTTCTAATACTAGTATTAGAAAAGCGAAAAAAAAGAAGTACTTTCAAGCACTAAATGAAGCCTTATAGCTATGCAAATTGAGATTATAAATCGTTCTAAACATCCATTGCCAAAATACGAGACTAGTTTGTCTGCAGGTATGGACTTACACGCTAATATAGACCAAGCAATTAGTTTGAAACCTATGCAAAGAGCCTTGGTGAAAACAGGATTGTTTATAGCATTACCCGATAATTACGAAGCGCAAATTCGCCCTCGTAGTGGATTGGCTTATAAAAAAGGAATTACAGTTTTGAACAGCCCGGGGACTATAGATGCAGATTATAGAGGTGAAGTAGGCGTGATTTTGGTTAATTTATCCGATCAAGAATTTGTGATTGAAGATGGGGAACGAATTGCTCAAATGGTAATTGCTCCTTATACGAAAGCCCAATGGAATGCCGTTACTGAACTGTCGGAAACTGACAGAGGTGCAGGTGGATTTGGATCAACAGGAAAAAAATAAAGAATAAATAGCATGAAAATAATTGTACCTATGGCGGGTAGAGGATCTCGTTTAAGACCTCACACTTTAACAGTGCCTAAGCCACTAGTTCCTATCGCTGGAAAACCAATTGTTCAACGTTTGGTAGAAGATATTACTCGTGTTTGTGGACAAAAAGTAGATGAAATTGCCTTTGTAATAGGAGATTTTGGTGCTGAGGTAGAAAAAGATTTAGTCTCTATTGCAGAAGGCCTTGGTGCTAAAGGTTCTATTTACCACCAAGATGAAGCATTGGGAACTGCACATGCTATTTTATGTGCAAAAGATTCTCTTGAAGGTCCTGTAGTAGTTGCTTTTGCCGATACACTTTTTAGAGCAGACTTTACTTTAGATGCCAATAAAGATGGAATTATTTGGGTGCAAAAAGTAGCAGACCCTAAAGCATATGGTGTAATAAAAATGGATGAGAATTCTGTGATTACCGACTTCATCGAAAAACCAGAAGTCTTTGTTTCAGACCTTGCTATTATTGGGATTTACTTTTTTAAGGATGGACTGAATTTACGTTCTGAGCTTCAGTATTTAATAGACAACGACATTAAAGATAAAGGAGAATATCAGCTTACGAATGCCTTGGAAAACATGAAGGTTAAAGGGGCTAATTTTTATCCTGGTAAAGTAGAGGAGTGGCTCGACTGTGGGAATCCACCAGCTGCAATTCATGCGAATAAAAGAGTATTAGAATACACCGAAAACGCTGAAAAGAGAGCAGGTTTAAGCCAAGAAAATGCAAACATTATTGAGCCCTGTTATATAGGATCTAATGTAACTTTAAAGAATTGCACTGTAGGGCCTCACGTTTCTATTGGCGATGCGACTAGTATTTCAAATAGTACTTTAAAAAACACCATTATTCAAAACAATACATGCATACAAAATGCCGATTTAGAGGACTCTATGATTGGTAATAATGTAGATTATGCGGGTGGTACAAAACGTGTAAGTATTGGTGATTATTCTAAAATTGGATGAGAAGCATAAAAGCGATAACATATATACTAGGACTCAGTCTACTATTTACGGCTTGTTCGGGAACTAAGAAGCTCTCGAACAATAGCAGTACATTGTTAAATTCCTATACAGAAGGAGACTTGTCTTATAAAAGTCAATTTCGCTTTAAATACTTGTTTTTTGAAGCACAACGCCTCAAAGCTCTAGAAGACTATAAAAAAGCCGCTGACCTTATGGAGCAGTGTTTGGCTATAGACCCTTTAAATGCTGCTGCTAATTTTGAGTTGGCTCAATTGTATATTCTTACAGAACAGCTTGAATCCGCACTTTTTTATGCCAATCAAGCTTATAGTTTAGATCCAAATAATACTTGGATATTACAGAGTTTAGCCCAGTTAAATCTCGCTTTAGGGAATTCTGAAGGTGAGGTAAAAGTGTATAAAGATTTGGTGAAGCTCGAACCTTCAAATATCGAGAATCAATACAGTTTAGCACAAGTATATACTCGAAATGAGCAGTATAAAAAAGCCATTCAGGTATATAATACCATAGAAAATAGGGCAGGAGTATCTGAGCAAATTTCTGTAATGAAAGAGCGAATTTACATTGCAATGGGCAATTTAGATGCTGCTGCTGCAGAATTGCAAAAACTAATAGATGCGGACCCAAATACAATTCGATTTAGAGGGATGTTGGCAGAGCTGTTACAGGCGAACGATTTAGCTGAAAGAGCTCTTCAAGTATATAAAGAAATCTTACGGATAGACCCTGCAGAACCAAGGTCTAATATTGCATTAGCTGAACATTACAGAATTAAAAATGATTTTGCTAAGGCTTTCGAATACCTAAGTTATTGCTTCGACGACTCCAGTTTTAATGTGGACGTAAAGTTTAAAATACTAGTGAGTTATTTCCAGCTAACTATCGAAGATGAATCGTATTTACAATCGCTTTATTCCTTATTAGACAAAGCGATTCTTCGCCATCCGCTAGAGCCTAGTTTTTATGCTTTGTACGGCGATATGTATTATCAAAAAAATGATGTTTCCAATGCTTATGAATCGTATTCAAAATCACTTGAACTAGGAGCTACTGAGTATTTAATTTGGAACCGCTGCTTGATAATGGGCTTGGAATTACAAAAGTATGATGAAGTAATTATTAAAGGTGAAAAAGCCATTGCTCTAAATCCTGTGCAACCAATGTTATATTTGTTTACAGGCTTGGCTTATTCTATAAATAATGAACAAGAAAAGGCTGTTTTACTATTGAATAAAGGGGTGAATTACGTAGTGAACAATCGCCCTTTAAAAGCGGAGTTTTACAACTATTTAGGCGATGCTTATCACAGTTTAAATCAGCATGAATTATCTGATGAGAACTACGAAAAATCACTTTCTATAATTCCACAAAACCCGATTGTATTAAATAACTACAGTTATTACTTATCTCTACGTGCAAGCAATTTAGACAAGGCAGAGCGTTTGTCTAAACAATGCAACGACTTAATGCCTAACGAGGCTACCTATCAAGACACGTATGGCTGGATATTGTATAAGTTGGGTCGTTTTACAGAAGCTAAGGAATGGTTACATAAATCGATCGTAAACTCTCATAGCGAAAGCGCTGTTATAGTTGAGCATTATGCAGATGCTTTATATATGAATGGTGAAAAGATTGAGGCCTTAAAATTTTGGAAGAAAGCAATTACTTTAGGAGGAAATACTCCTTTATTACTCAAAAAAGCTAGCGAGGGTATTTTGTATGAATAAAATTCTACTGCTCTTAGTTCTCCTATTGGGGCTGGCGAGCTGTCGTTCTACAAAAATTACAGAGCCCGTTTATTCCAAAGCCCCAAAAGTACAGGTTCTTATAGATTCTGTAGAGGCTTCTCATTTCGAATTCGATTGGTTTAGTGGGAAAATTGCTGGTAAATACAAAGACGACGCTCAGAGCTTTTCATTTAAAGGAACGATAAAAATTAAAAAAGACAGCCTTATTTGGATGTCTATAAGTCCGGGTTTGGGCTTAGAGTTAGGGCGTGTATTGTTAGATCAAGACAGTTTGCGTTTTATGAATCGTTTCGATAAAACTTACTTTACCAGTAGTTATTCCGATTTAAGTAAAAAAGTAAAAAGTCCGCTTACGTATTCCCGAATTCAAGACTTGCTGATGGGGAATTCCCTGAGTAATTTTGAAGAAAAAAAATACTACGTCGATTTAGAAAATCAGCTGTTTAAAATTTGTTCGGTAAGCGAGAAGCAGTTAAAAAAAATGCAACGCAGTCGTAGAAAGCCAGACCAAGAAATATATACGACTCTTGTAAATCCGGAAAATGCAAAGATTGACTCACAGAATTTAACCAATCTTAAACTCAACAGAACTCTGTTGGTTTCTTACGAAGATTTTGAAACGCATAATAATCAAGAATTTGCGGAGTCTATTGGTTTGCTTATTAGCACCACTAAAAGCTTGAGTTTAAACTTAGCGTATTCGAGAATCAATCTCAGTAAAAAATTAAAGTTCTCCTTTAAAGTTCCAAAGTCCTATGAGGTTATTCATTAAAATATGCATCGTTTTATTGTCTTGTAGTACCTTAATGGCGCAAAGTCAGACAGAACTACAAAAGAGAAAAAAACAACTCTTAGAGGAGATAGAATTGAGTAATTCTGTTTTAGACCAAACTTTGGCTGCTAAAAATGTTTCTGTTCATCAGCTAAAAGCTTTAAAGCAAAAAATAGCCATTCGTTCTCAGCTTATACGTACCATTCAGAAAGAGGTAACTTATATAAAAGAAGAGATAGAAATGAGTATGCGCCAGCAAGAAATGTTGGTACAAGATTTAGATTCCTTAAAAGGAGCGTATTCTATTTTGGTTCAACAGGCCTATAAAAGCAGTCGTCATTTTAATAGATTGTTATTTTTATTCTCTTCGAGCGATTTTCAACAAGCTTATAAAAGGCTGTTTTATATTCGTCAAATTTCTAAATATCGAATGCTACAGGCAGCAGAAATTTCGCAGAAAAATAGCGACTTAGAGAAGAGTATAGTGGTGCTTAAAAATCAGCGCTCCATAAAGCAAAATCTTATTTCCGATAAGCGAGTTGAGAACCAATTATTAAACCAAGAACAAGCTCAACAATCGGTTAGTTTGGCAACTTTAGCGGAAAAGGAAAAAGAACTAAAGAAAGATTTAAAAAAGAAACGCTCTAAACGTAAAAAAATACAAAAAGAAATAGAGCGAATAATTGCTGAAGAATTGCGAAAAGCCAATAGTTCTGGTTCTAACAAAGCATTTGCATCTACTCCAGAAGCTATAGCCTTGTCTAAAAGTTTTACGTCTAATAAAGGGAAATTACCATGGCCGGTGGCAAAAGGATTGGTTATTTCAAAGTTCGGAAAACAGAAACATCCAGTACTTTCTGGTGTTGTAATAGAAAACAATGGGGTAGAAATAGCTACGGAGCCACACAGTACTTGTAGAGCCATTTTTAATGGAAAAGTGAGTAGCGTACTGTCTATGCCAAACGGTATAAAAGTAGTAATGGTACGTCACGGAGAATACATTAGCGTGTACTCAAACCTCAGTGAGGTTTATGTGGAAAAAGGGGAGGAGGTAAGTACCAAATCTCCACTTGGAATCGTATTGACCTCCCAGCAAGACGGTAGTACTGTAGTTGATTTTCAGCTTTGGAAAGCTTCGGTTAAATTAAATCCACAAAAGTGGTTGATGAAGAAATGAAAATTGATTTGAGGATTTGAAGATGTGTTGATTTGAGGATTCTAAAAAGGAGTTAAGAATAAGAATAAGAATACAGGAGTAAGGAGCCAGAATACAGTTTGTTTATTTGTTGTCAGGCTGAGGTTTCTCGAAGCCCAGTTCCACATTTCATTCAAAACTATTTTCAACCCCAGTTTTTAAACGACACTTTTGACATAGAAACAGGAGTCAGGAGTGAAAAAAGAAGGTAGCGGATTTAAGAATTTAGAGAAGTAAGAAGCGCAAAGAGTTTTTGTACTAGATACCAGTTACTAATTGCATTTACCATTCACCATTCACGTTTTCCGTTTTACGATTCACCACCTACATCGTTTCAATATACGCCATACAAAGATCTATGGTAGCTTCAATTCCTTTTTTGTGGGTTCTTTCTACACCGTGAGATGCGGATACTCCAGGTCCAATTAAGGCAACTCTAAAGTCGTTTCCAGCTCTAAGTGCAGCAGACCCATCCGATCCATAATAAGGGAAAACATCTACTTGATGTGGAATATTTTGTTGTTCCGCTAATAGAGTTAGTTTTTTACGCATTTCGTAGTCGTAGGGTCCTGTAGAATCTTTCGCGCATATAGAACATTTACTTTCTGTACCTTCGCAATCATCTCCAATAACACCCATATCTATTACGAGTAATTCTTCAATAGTATCGGCATAACCGCAGGTTCCACCGTGTCCAACTTCTTCGTAGTTTGAGAAGAATATCTCTACAGGAGCATTTTGTCCTTGTAATTTTCTAGCCAATTCGAACAAAACAAAACAACCTGCTTTATTGTCCATAAAACGAGATTTTATAAAACCACTTTCCAGTTCTTGGTAGCGTGTGTCTAAGCAAATAATATCTCCAATACGGATTCCAAGATTTTTTAAATCGTCCACAGAACTTACTTCTTTGTCTAAACGAATGTGCATATTTTCAATGCTACGTAGGGTAGTTCCTAAATTTTTGTTGGCGTGCTTTGCTGGGTTATTCAATAAATAAGTTCCTGTAAACGATTTTCCTTCTAAGGTGTAAATAGTTACATACTCTCCTTCTGCCTGATTTAAAGACACCGAACCAATTAAAGAAGTCGATAGGGTTCCGTTGGCGTTAAAACCCGTTACAATAGCCCCAAGTGTGTCTATATGTGCTGCAATGGCTAGTGTTGGTTTCTCACCGAAACTACATTTAACTGCATTCTTATTTGTTTTCGATGGCTTCCATCCAAGGTTTTGTAAAAGGTCAAAACAATAGTCTTCTGCTTTTTTAGTATATCCCGAAGGAGAATCTATAGCTACTAATTCTTGAAGTTGTTTGTAAGAAGTCATTATAGGTTTGCTCTAAGTGTTAAAATAAAGTTTCTTCCAGGAGCCGAAAGTCCAGAAGCAAATGTTTTGTAATGATGGTCGAGTATGTTTTCTGCAGCCAACTGAAGTGTAAAGTTTTCTGTAAATCGATACATAAAACTCATGTTTAAGGTATACCAAGCTGGTGTGCCCTGGTATTCTATAGCCCAACTGTCCGATTCTTCTAGGTAGTTCCATTCTATAGGCGATTCTTCCTCGTTGTCTGTTCCAGAAACTAAATCGTATTCATCAATTGATTTTCGGCCATTATATAGAGCGTAAAAAGAAGCTCTCCATTGGTCGAAATCGGCATATAATGCGGTTTTCCCAAAGCTTGGAGGAATGTGAGTAAAGGGTAAGTCTGTGTCTTTATTCCGCCCTTTAATATAGGTATAGTCAGTTTCTAGTGTGTAGTTACTAGCTATACGCATCGATACGCTAGCTGTAGCTCCGTAGATTTCTGCTTTACCTGTGTTTTTATTTGTTTTTATACTTGTAAAGCCTTCTTCGGGATCAATAATAACTCCAGTAGTAATAGAAGAATCTGCTTCTACACGCATAATAGCATCGCTAATAGCCGTGTAGTATGTATTCGCGTTTATGAGGACTCTATTGTTTATGTTCTTGGTAATATTTAGTTCTGCAGTATTTGCGTATTCTGGACGTAAATTAAAGTTTGGGATGGTTACGTTGCTCCCTTTGTAAAATACTTTACTTACATCGTCTAAGTTTGGTGCGTGGAAGCCCGAGGAAATAATTGCCGCTATTTTCCATGATTCGTTAGGGAAGTAGGCAGCGCTAAAATTTCCTGTAAAGGCATTGTATTTATTGTCGATGCTGTCGTAGGGTAAGCTAATTGTGGGTGTGCGTACCTGAATGTATCTCCCATTTAATTGATTTTCTGTAAATCGTATTCCTGCATTTAGCTTTAATTGCTGAGAAATTTTCTTGTGGTAGGTAATATATCCTGCCCACGAACTCATGCTTGAACCTCCATTTGGATAGCGAGTTTGATCGTGAGGATTTGAGATATTATCTATTGTTTTAAACGCCTTCGACAAGACTTGATTGTTGTAATATTCGAAGCCATAGTGAAGTTTGTTCTTTCTGAAATTTGCGTTTATACTGTATATATCCACATTTTCGTGTTGATCAATTCTTGCTTCAGCATCCGTTTTTTGTACAAACCTTGTTTCGTATACATCCTGATAACCGAAAATTAATTGAGCAGAGTCGAGGAATAAATTATTGGCAGAATAATCGAATTGCATCGAGTAGAAGCTTTTCTTTTGAGGTCCGTAACTCCAAGTAGAATATTTTAAATCTTCGTAATTTGTGGTGTTTGTACTTGGGTCGTAGCTTATATTCTTATAGTCATTTAGCTTGTCGAAACGAGGAATATTTGATGAGTTAGAAAATTGAAAATTCCCAGTAAATAGTAATTTATCGCTCAAGCGTAATATTGCTTTCTGCATAAAGTCCTTTTGACTGTACCCTGTATTTTTTTGAATATTAGGATTTGGATTTTCTTTCTGTTTCCCGTTCTCCATAAAATGATACACCTTTCCCCAGTTTTCGTAACCATGTTTACGAACAGTACCCATTTTTAAATCATCAAAATCACTTGCCGAGATAGAGCTAAAAATCGAGAAATCTTCTGACGTATAGCTAACGTCGTAGTGTTTGCTACTGCTCCTATTAGCACTTGAAAAACGGCTGCTATAGGCGTGTTTAAAAGTAGGTGTTGCTGTAAATTTAGGCCTCTTGGTGTGTAGGTGAATTACGCCACCCAGCCCATCGCTACTGTATTCTGAGCTACTAGGCCCGAAAATTATTTCTACTTGCTCTAAAGTTGCATTATCTACTGATATGATGCTTTGTAGATGACCTCCTCTGTAAATGGCATTATTAAGTCTAACTCCATCTACCACTAATAAAACTCTATTGGCTTCAAAGCCTCTAATTACAGGGCTACCACCACCCATTTGACTTTTTTGTACATTTATTCCTGCTCTTTTTTCTAGTAAGTCTGCAGTAGTTTGCGTGTTTAAGCGTTCAATTTCTTTTTGATGTAAAATGATTCTTCTGTCGGCTGTCGTTTTTAAATTTTCGTCATCTATACGAGTTAGTAAGACGATTTCGCCAAGTGTTTCAGAATTAAAAAGAAGTGTTATTTCGCCATTTTGTAGTAAAATAGATTCCTTGGTTGTGTAGGCAGGAATAAAACTAGCGTGACTAATTTCAATTTTTTCAATAGCGCCAAATTTTGATAAGTCAGCAATTCCCTTTTTGTTTGTAAAAGCATGAATATTTTGCTCTAAGGAAACAATATGTACTTCCCGAATAGGGCTACCTAATTCGTCTAGTACAGTAATTTCTTGCGCTATGAGCTGGCTGATACTGCCACATAAAACACATAAAAAAATGAGAAGTCTATTCATCATCAAATATTTGTTGAAGTACATGCTGCGAATTTAATTCTTTAAAATGAATCAAGTGCAATTTATAGTAATCCATCAAAGCTTGTACCAAGCTTCTTTTTAGCTGATTAGAGAAGTGAAGGTTTTTTAGGTTTTCGTATTTACAGTTTAGTAAGTCGTTCCAGCCTTTAAGTTCCTTGTCTAATAATATATAGTTATGCATTGGGCTATGCATTAAAAACTCTCCTGTTTGTAGGTCAAAACACAGGGCATTTTCGATGCTTTTCATAGGATAAAACCCTAGATACCTCGTTAATTTCATCATAAATGCTAGGTGAAAATGTGTACACGAATCTTTGCTTAGGTCTAGCCAGTGTATAGATTGATGTAAAAAAAAGAAAAGTTCGGTGTTTTGTTCTTCTTCTTTAATGCAGTTCTGTATTAACTCTGCCAAGAATAAAGCAACAGCTCTTTTTATAGGATCGAATAATAAGTCGCTAAAAGGCTCTGAAATTTTTAAATCTAAAATAAATCGTAAGTCCGACTTCCCTGTTTGTTTATAATCTATTTCTAAAAGGTTAAGTGCTTGAAATTGTGCCATCCTCAATTTGCCTTTCTTCCCTCTTATGCCTTTTACAATAAATGATAATAAGCCTTCTTGTTCGGTGTAAATTTTCAAGATTAAGCTCGTTTCTGAGTAGTTAATCTTATTTAAAACTATGGCTCTCGATTGCTGCATTAGTCTCTTACGATAAGGAGTTTGCTTACATGATTTTCGTTTCCATCTTCATCGGAACAAAAGATTAAATAGACTCCAGAATTTACTTCTTCTCCGTTCGTTCTTTTACCATCCCAGTTTGCTTGCCCTCCTAATGCTGTAGTTTTATATACGAGGTTTCCACTAATGTCGGTTATTTTTACAACGGCATCTGTAAGTAATCCTTTAATGCTAATTGTACCTTCGTAGTCTGGTTTTACCGGGTTTGGGAATACAAGTACATTCGAAAAGTCATTACTTCCTTCTGTGGCACCACTTCTGTAGGATATAAGCCCTTTGTCTGTTGCAAAAAACACTTCTCCACTTTCTTGGTTTATTTCTATATCTATTACTTTATTGGAAAAAAGCGGACTGTTTTCTGCCGTAAAATGATAGATTTCTTCAGTTCCATTTTCTGAGGTTAGCACAACTCCAGAGTTATTGGTTGCAAACCATTTTCTGTTTGCCCCATCAATTTCTATGTCATTTATAAGAAGTCCGTTTAGTAAATGAGTGTTGTATCCATCTTGTGTTACAATTATAGTAGCTGCTTTCTCCCCTTCAAAAATCGCCGAAGGATCATAAAATACACAGACACCATTATCTGTTCCAATCCAAATTTCTCCGTCCAAATCTTCTGCCATCGAGAATACTCTATCGGAATTTAAATTCCCATTATTTTCTCCGTTGCTAATTTTTTTAGCTTTCGTTCCAGAACGTGTTTCATCAAATACAATGAGTCCATTATTTTTTAATTGAACCCACTTTTGATCGTTTTGGTCGATTAGTAGTTTTGCTAAGTTTTGATTTTCTGTAACCGTATTCCCCAATGAAAAAGATTCCCATTCTCCATTGGTATATTGAGCGGATAGTGGTTCAAGAGTTTGTGCATTTGTACACCATAAATTCCCTTGCGAGTCAAATTCTAATGCTCCTATATTTGTCCAGTCGTCGTGCGGAAAACGTTTTTGTAAACTACTATTCGAATTGTTGTACAGTATGCTAAGTTCTTTGTTTTCGAGTTCAGCCAACCCATCTTGCCAGCTAGCAACGTAGGTTATATTTCCTTTTTGAGCGATCGCTACAGGGTCGTGTATTTCATTTTCGATCAGGGTAGAGGTGTGCGACCAGAAATCATTTTTTAAAATTGACAGTTCATTTTTTGACCAGGTAGGATCCCAGTTTTCATCCTTCGAGCCATGTGCCAACCATATTTCATCGCCAAAATTTTGTATTTGAGCTACATCTGATTTGTGTGGTCCTGTTGGTATTATTTGTTCAGAATTACCATTTTTATAGTGTAGTAACCCATTGTTTTTGTCTGCAATCCAATATTCGCCATCTAGATATATTCCTGCTCTAAACTCTTTTTTTGAAAAATTGAATACTCCACTTGAGAGGTTTTGTAAAGATTCTAGGTCTTCGTTGTATCTATTAACTCCGTATTTTGAGGTAACAACTAGTATGTTGTCGGATACTTTGAGTGAAACGTTGGAGTAGGGGTGAGAGAAAAGTTCCCAGTTAGCCCCATCGTAGGTGTAAAGACTATCGGAGTTAAATGTGTTTCCTTGTATGTTTGCAAATAATTTACCTGCATAGGTTTCTATTAGGTTAATCTTCGCATTTTCTTTAAAACTCATTTTCTCCCATGCTTGAAAATCAGCTAAATTTGTTTGATTTAAATCAGCAGTATAAATCCCTTGTTCTGTAGCTGCATATAATTTATTGTTGGAAATACTCGTGCCTATTATATTCATGTAAGTACCACCAGCTCCTATATAATAAGTGTCTTTAATTTCTCTTTTAAGTAGGTCTAAAACAACTATTCCGAATCCACAGGATAAGTAGGCTATATCGGCTTCTATATTTATAGAGTTAATTCTTTTATTTGCAATAATTGAAGCGCGTTTTATGTCAGCTAAATTTTCAGTTTTATTGTTTTCTATAATATCTAAGTTACCATTTTCGTAGCCTACAATTAGCGTTGTTTGGTTGCTCGATATTGCACTTACATTTGCATCAGACAATCCATTTAATGTATTTAGTCGCTCAATACTTTGATCATTTTTATTATATACAAACAATGCTTTGTCTGTACTCGTATAAATTAGATCTCCTTGAGCGCAAACATCAAAGGTTTCGAAGTAGGAGAGATGATCTCTCCATTCTCCAACCTTAATAGATTGTGCTTGAATTATACTAGCGAGTAGAAGTAAGTTTGTGAAGAGTATTTTTTTCATAGGGTAAAAATAAAACTTATATACAACGGAAAGACTCTAAAAATAATATATTTGCCGAAATGGCTCCGTAGTTCAACTGGATAGAATATCAGATTTCGGCTCTGACGGTTGGGGGTTCGAATCCCTTCGGGGTCACCCAAGCGGAAAATTGGTTACTTTTGACCGGTTTTCCGTTTTTAGTTTTCTTCAATTTCTTTGCTATTTATGGAATACAGGAGAAAATAGAATTTACTCTCGTGGTTCGAGCTTTTCCAATTTACTTGTCGTAACCTAATCCGGATGGAAATACCAAATTTTGAATTTTATTTTTTTGACATAAATCTCGATAAGTCCATATTTCATTAAGATTAGAAGGTATGTCAAGGGCTGAATTTATGGCCTTTTGAAGGTCCGAACTTGAAATTGCGGAATTCAATAAGCTTGACTCTAAAACTACTTTTTCTATTTTGAATTTAGAGATAAACTTTTTGTAAATTGGCTTGTCTATTTCGCCAATAGGATACCTCTCTCCTATAATGTCAATTTTAGATTCTATTTTCTTCAATTAAGTTGTTTTTTCTTTCCCATGTTACTTTACTTAAAATACGCTAATTAGCGTATTGTAGGGGTTAACACGATGCCATAAATTAGCTTTTAATATTGCTCTGCTTAAACAATCTAGTTTCAAAAATTTACTAAGCAGATGGTAAAGTTAAAAGCTTTACTTGTTAAGTATAATAAATATAGTTGGTTATGTAAAATAGTTATATAATATTAGCGATAGCTGTTCCTATAGTTCTAATAGCATCGATTCTAATATAAATAATACGACATGATCATAACGAAAAATCATAAGCTTATGAAAAAATTAGTATTTATATTGTTGTTTTTACTACAAGTACAAACAAATGCACAAACAACAATACTTACGCTTGACAATGTTCCTTCAAATACCGTGTGTAATGAGGTTTGGTCAGAGCAAAATTTAGATCTTAGCTTTGTCTATGGAACTAGTGATGATTGTGCGGCAGGAGCTTGTTATTTTGGAGTAGAACCAACATTTGTATGGCTTTACCCATCAAGACTATCTGTTGATTTATCAGGTTTACAAAACATCCAAAAAGTAGAGATTGACGTTATAAGTTATTGTAGTTATTTTATTCCACAATGTACCTTTGCTCATTTAATAGATAGTACTGGGGTGATCATAAATACTGTAGGAAACACAATTAATACTCCAGGAGACTCCAATAATGGTACACTTGAAACCATAACAATTGAAAACCCTACTGAAGGCCTTTTAAGCGAATTCGCTATTAGTTCTTGTGAGGGCAACGTACATGAGATAAGAATCTATCAAAAGGATGTATTGAGTAATGATCAAATAGGGTTAGACGATCATACATTCGCTATTTATCCAAATCCAGCAATAGATATAA
>CAJJAI010000028.1 GCA_905182215.1 Flavobacteriales bacterium UBA6772
TATATTAAATCTGTTTTTCCCTAAACTTTGTGGGGCATGCTCTAAACCAATTATTAATTGTGAGGATGAATTATGTTTGAACTGTGAGATACATTTAGTTTATGAATCCAATCCAAACACCACCAAAATCATCAAGGATCTACGAGGGAGAGTCCAAATTGAAAAAGGGGTTTTCTTTATAGATTTCACAAAAAAAGAAGGAGTACAACAAGTGCTACATTCTATTAAATACCAAAATCAAAAAAAGCTAGCAATTTACTTAGCAGAGGAATTAGCAAATAAATTAGGAGCTGAATTTTTCGAAACAATAGATGTACTAATTCCAGTACCCCTACATCCAAACAAATTTAAAATTAGAGGATTTAACCAAGCCGATTTAATTGCTACCGGAATACATAATTCTTTTAAAATTCCGATAGATACGCAATCACTACAAAGAAAAGTCTTTACGGAAAGTCAAACTAAAAAAAACAGGTTAGAACGGTGGGAGAATGTACAAAATGCTTTTTATGTCTCAGATAAAAACAGCTTAAACAAAAAACACATCCTCTTATTAGACGATGTGTTTACTACAGGGGCTACCCTGGAAGCTTGTATAAAAACACTCCAAAAAGAAGTGGATTGTAAGTGTTCTATTTTAACTCTTGCTAGAGCGTAATGCTTGCTTTGAAAATTAATGGAATATTGTACCAATCAAAAAATAAAATTGTGCATCGATGTGTAAGTACTTCTTATGAAAACTCATTCAGATTAACTACTCCCACTCGCTTTACAATTAATGATTAGGCTCTGATCATCATCAAATTGTCAAATTATTTCCCAATAACCATTTCCGGAATAGTCCCTTCTATTAATAGACTCCCTTCGGTAGCAGCTTGAATTTCTTCTACACTCACACCAGGTGCTCTTTCTAAAAGTTTAAATCCACCTTGTGGCATTACTTCTAAAACGGCAAGATTTGTTACAACCTTTTTAACACAGCCAACTCCAGTTAAAGGCAATGAACATTGTGTAAGAATTTTCGATTCACCTTTTTTATTGGTGTGCATCATCGCTACAATAATATTCTCTGCAGAAGCAACTAAATCCATAGCACCGCCCATACCTTTCACCATTTTACCAGGAATTTTCCAGTTGGCAATATCACCGTTTTCAGAAACTTCCATTGCACCTAAAACGGTTAACTGTACATGTTGTCCACGAATCATTGCAAAACTAGTAGCAGAGTCGAAATAAACGGCTCCATCTAGAGCTGTAATTGTTTGCTTACCAGCATTAATCAAATCGGCATCTTCATCTCCTTCAATTGGAAATGGACCCATACCTAAAATACCATTTTCAGATTGGAATTCTACAGAAATCCCTTTGGGGATATAATTCGCTACCAAAGTAGGGATTCCAATTCCTAGGTTTACATAGGTATTATCTTGCAACTCCTGAGCTATACGTTTTGCTATTCCGACTTTATCTAACATAATCAATTTGATGATTTGATGATTTGATAATTTGAAGATTAATGGTTCTTCGATGAAGAAATAATCTTAGAAATTACTCGAATCATTGATTCTAAATCTTTTTCTAACTTTTCACTAGCCGGATAAGATTCCGACTTATTACACAACTCCAACCAATACGCTGATTCATCAGCTTCTTTAGCTGCAATCTTAAATTTATGGATAAAATCTTTTAAACTTTCAGCATTTTGTGCTTCCCTTATATTTGCTCCAATTGATGTGCCAGAGCGAAATAACTGTTTACCCAACAAACTTTTATTCCCTACTTTTAATGATTCACAAAACTCAATTATATCTATTGAAAATTGAGTAGACATTTCTACAATTAAATTTTTCTTATCATTTCTCATTAATTTATATTTTCAAATTCACGAATCATCAAATTTTCAAATCTTTTTACGCGTTGTTCGTTGCTCAATTCTTTTTTCGAATCGCTCTCCTTGAAAAATTCTTTGAACAAATATTCCGGCTGTATGAATTTCATTTGGATTTAACTCCCCTGCTGGAACAAGCTCTTCTACTTCAGCCACCGTAATTGTTCCCGCCATAGCCATCATAGGATTGAAGTTTTTTGCGGTTGCTTTAAAAATCAAGTTCCCTGCAGTATCTCCTTTCCATGCTTTAACAATAGCAAAATCAGCAGTTAATGCAGCTTCTAAAATATGTGGTTTTCCATTAAATTCTCTTACTTCTTTCCCTTCAGCTACTTCAGTTCCGTATCCAGCCGGAGTAAAAAAGGCAGGAATTCCTGCTCCTCCAGCTCTACACCTTTCTGCGAGTGAACCTTGAGGAATTAAATCTACCTCTAACTCGCCACTTAGCATCTGACGTTCAAACTCATCATTCTCGCCTACATAAGAAGAAATCATTTTCTTAATTTGCTTTTCTTGAAGCAATAAGCCTAAACCAAAATCATCAACTCCTGCATTATTAGAAATACAAGTAAGATTTTTGGTTCCTTTTTTAACTAATTCGGCAATACTATTTTCGGGTATACCACAAAGACCAAAGCCACCCAACATAAGTGTCATTCCATCCTTTACACCTTCTAATGCTTCTTGTACGTTTGAAACTACTTTATTAATCATCTTCTAAATTTTAAACAGCTTGTTCTTAAACAAATCCTAAATCTTACAAAGACCTAGAATTCTTCGTTTTCTGCATCCTCATCAAAATCGAGGTTTTCTTTTTCAAATTTCCCGCAATCCAATTCGATACTAAGCTTATTTGGTTTTTCAAAATCGGCCTTAGAAATCCCTAAATCTGTATCTTTATATACTCTTGTCATATACTCTCCCCAAATAGGTAAAGCCATATTTGCTCCTTGTCCGAGAGTAATACTTCTAAAGTGTACAGATCTATCTTCAGCACCTGTCCAAACCCCAGTAACTAAATTAGGTACTACACCCATAAACCAACCGTCAGACTGATTTTGGGTAGTCCCTGTTTTACCTGCAATTTGATTTTTAAATCCATATTTCCAACGCAAACGCACTCCAGAACCTCTGGTAGTTACCCCTTGCATTAGATTAAGCATAACGAAGGCTTTCTCTTCGTTTAATACTTCTTTGGTGATTGGACTAAAAGTATCTAATACAACCCCATTTTTATCTTCTATTCTATTTAAGAATATCGGACTTGTGTATACTCCTTTATTGGCAAAGGTTCCATAAGCTCCCACCATTTCGAAAACAGAAACATCTGGTGTACCTAAACAAATAGATGGCGATGCTGGAATAGAACTTTTTAAACCCATGGCTCTAGCCATTTTTCTAACTTTTCTAGGTCCTACCTGCTTCATTAAATAAGCAGTAATAGTATTTACCGAGTTCGCTAAAGCATCTTTTAAATTGAGTTCTCCACCGTATTTTTCACCCGAATTTCTAGGAATCCAATCTTCCTCTAAGCCCCAAGATTCCTTTTCGAAAATCACCTGCACATTAGGCACTTTCATACAAGGAGAGTAATTATGCTGATCTATTGCAGTGGCATAAACAAAAGGTTTAAAAGTAGAACCCACTTGTCGTTTTGCATCTTTAACGTGATCGTATTGAAAATAATGATGATCGATACCACCTACCCAAGCTTTAATAAAACCGGTTTGTGGATCCATAGACATCATACCGGTTTGCAATATATACTTATAGTGCAAAATAGAATCCAGCGGACTTAACAGTGTATCTACTCCTCCATTCCAAGTAAATACATTCATTTTTGCAGGGGTGTCAAAAGCAGTTTTTACCTCTGCATCAGTAGCCTTTCTTTTTCTTAACAAACGATAACGCTCCGACCTCTTCATTGCGGTCATCATGAGCGTATCAACCTGACCTGATCGAAGTTCCTTATCAAAAGGAGCATTCACAAAATCTTCGCCTTTACCATCCCAATGACTGTAAAATTGGTCTTGTAAATGAGACATATGAACTGAAACTGCTTCTTCAGCATAGCCTTGCATTCTGGAGTCTATAGTGGTGAAGATCTTTAATCCATCAGCATAAATATTATAATTGGAGCCGTCTGGTTTTTTATGGTCTTTTACCCAAGACTTCATGTACTTTCTTAAGTGTTCTCTAAAATAAGTAGCCAATCCATCATTGTGGTTTGTACGCCTAAAATCGAGTTCAATAGGAAGTGTGAATAAAGAATCTCGCTCTAACTGACTTATTACTCCATTTCGATGCATCTGACCTAAAACTACATTTCTGCGATTTATGGCCTTTTCCGGAAATCGTTTCGGATTGTACAAGGAAGGGTTTTTTGCCATTCCTACCAAAACTGCAGCTTGCTCAATAGTGAGTTTATCGGCTGTAGTATTAAAGTAAATTTTTGCCGCAGACTTTACTCCTACTGCCAAATACAAAAAGTCGAACTTATTAAAGTACATGGACAAAATTTCATCTTTTGTGAAATTTCTTTCTAGACGCACAGAGATTACCCACTCTTTAAACTTCTGTTTTACACGCTCTACTTTAGATCGAGAAACATTGGTAAATAGCATTTTTGACAGTTGCTGTGTAATGGTAGAACCACCGCCAGAGCTTTGCCCTGTTAACGCACCAAAAATTGCTCTTGCAAGAGATTTTGCATCTATAGCAGAATGCTCTCTAAAACGCTCATCTTCGGTAGAGATAAGGGCATTGACTAAATGTGGTGATAATTGATCGTACGTAATAGGAGAGCGATTTTCGTAAAAGAACTTCCCCAAAAGCACCCCATCTGAAGCATAAATTTCGGTAGCTAAGTTTTGCTGTGGATTTTCTAATTCCTCAAAGGTGGGTAAGGGACCAAACCAACCCATAGAAGCGAACCAAACACCACATGCTATTCCTAGTATAGGAGCTAAAATACCGAGCCAAAAGAATCGGATTAACCAAGTAGTAACTGTTTTTTTAATGCTCATTTAATTTACGCTTTCAATTCGTATACCAATATCTTCAAGTCCCAAAAGTATATGGCTACGCATACCTTGGCGAATTTTAAATTTATAAATACCTGTTTGTAAATCTTGAGATTCTTTGTATTTAAAAAGATTGTGTTTTATTGACCCAATCCCTGTACCAACCCAACTTCCATTAGGTTCCGCTACTAAATACTGAAGCGTATCGATAGACGTTTCACCCATTGGATTTTCTACCTCTACAAATAAGAATAGGTTAGAATATAAATAATCGTTGTTATTTCTTAAACCTATGAGAACATCATACAAATCTCCTTGTGTAGAATTCAATTCTACAGAAAAATCAATTGTTTCGGTACTGATCCATCCCTCAGGATTAATAGCAACATATTCATCGTAAACCTTATTACTATCGCAAGAAACAAGGAGTAAGAGACTCACTAAAAACGCGAATTTATTCAGGCTTTTTGTTCTCATTGTTATTGTTTGCTGTAGCTTTATTTTCATTCGGTTTTAACAATCTTCTTTGTCTTGATGGTTGGCGTTTTGGTTTCGCTACACCTTGCTTTTGATTCGGAGAGTTGTTTGAATTTCCAGCTTGAGGATTAGACTTTGTTTGTCCTTGATTTGGATTTTTGGCAACTGGCTTAGCCCCTTCCGTTTTTACTTTCGGATTTCCTTGAGCAGGTTTCTTATTTCCAGTGTTCCTATTCGGACGCTTTTTATTACTTGTGCGTTTAGAAGAAGCTTGTTTATCAAAACGAGTAATACTATCCTGCCCCACAACATTTTCGTAATCCGGTTTAGCGACCTCTATATAGGTTTGCACATACATCTCTAAAGACTCGGGTTCTTTTTCTTGTTTGTTAAGCGCAATGATTTCCTGAACTTTATCTAAATTCAGTTCAATAAATTTTGAAGGATCTGAACGGTAAGAATACCAAGCTTTACGACGGAATATGTCCATTTTTTGTTGGAAAGCATCACCTTTTTTGGTCTTCAACTTTAAGTTAGTATCGGGAAAGTCTTTAAGTGCTTCCACATACATATCTAACTCGTAGTTTAAGCAGCATTTTAATTTACCGCATTGCCCAGCTAACTTCTGAGGATTAAGAGATAACTGTTGGTAACGAGCAGCACTAGTACTTACCGATCTAAAATCGTTTAGCCAAGTACTACAGCAAAGCTCTCTACCACAAGAACCAATCCCACCCATACGTTGCGCTTCTTGTCGAGCACCAATTTGACGCATTTCTATACGAACCTTAAATTCGTCCGCCATCAATTTAATAAGCTCTCTAAAGTCTACACGACCTTCTGAGGTGTAGTAAAAAACTGCTTTAATATTATCGCCCTGAAACTCAACATCTCCAATTTTCATATCCAACTTTAAATTGGAAGCAATTTCTCGAGCTTTGTACATTGCAGGAGTTTCACGTTCCCTAGCCAATGCCCATTTTTCTATATCCGATTCCGAAGCATGTCGGTATAAAACCTTCACTTGTTCGCTATCTTCTTTAATTTTCTTTTTACGCATTTGTAAGCGTACTAGTTCCCCTTTTAAAGAAACCACACCTATATCGTGCCCTGGACTACCTTCTACCGCAACGGTATCGCCCATTTGCACACTCAAATTATGCTTGTTTAGAAAAAACTCTTTACGTCCATTTTTAAATCGGACTTCTATGATATTGAAAGGTTCCTGACCGGAAGGTAAACTCATATTAGAAAGCCAGTTGAATACAGGCATTTTACCACAATTTCCAGTACTACATGATCCTTTACTTTGACAACCTGGGGCATTGCCCGCGGTTGTTGAACAGTTCGTACACGCCATTTTTATGTTTTTATCAGACCGCAGTCTGTTTTAGTTTTTTATGGAGCAATCGAGCTATCTTAAAAGAAGTGTCTAAGAATAAAATCTTAGGATTTGCATTTCTTTCAATATGCAATTGCGCCATATTAAGCTCCTCTATTATTTCAATACAATTTTCTGCATGAATAAAAGGAGCAAATTTATCCATGGTGAAGTTCTGACCGCTTACGTTCATTTTCATCATTGCGGCAACACCATAGTTTTTTAGTAATGCATCTCGCATTACATTCGATGCGTACAAGAGGAAACTCTTTTGATTTTCTCTTCCTGCTTTAGCCATCGTTTCCGACCACTGCACCAATTTATCTATGTCTTTTACTTGTAAAGCGCTAAAACATAAGCGCATCCACTGTACAAAATGCAAGGAATTTCCTTCGGCATCTTGGGAGTGTTCAGCTAATTTAAGGGCCTCATTGATATTACCCTCTACTAAAGCCGAAATCATTAGAGCTTTTTCCTGTTCTACCTCGTTATTTATCAAATATTCAGTTACCTCAGCATCAGAATAGCGTGGTACCTTAAATAATTGCGTTCGAGATAAAACAGTTGCCAACATATTTTCCTCACTTTCTGCTACCAGCAAAAAGAGTGTTTTATGTGGGGGCTCCTCAATAATTTTTAACAACTTATTTGCCGCTTGAATATTCATTTTTTCAGGCATCCAAATAAGCATCACTTTTGTGTCGCTTTCGTAGGCCTTCAAACTCAAATCTTTTACAATATGAGTGCTTTCTTCTACAGAAATAATCCCTTGTTTATTTTCAACACCAATATACTTAATCCAATCGAAGAGAGAAAAATAAGCATTCTCCTTTAAAATCGATCTCCATTCACTTAAAAAATTCTTACTTATTGGCTTCGCTTTCACTGAAGGTGTTGTAGCCACAGGAAATACGAAATGCAAATCGGGATGCACAAACTTTGCGTGCTTCACACAAGAGGGACAAATCCCACAAGAGTCGTCAGCTTGCTTGTCTGTACAGCCTACAAATTGAGCTAATGCTAAAGCCATAGCTAAATTTCCAGATCCATGAGAGCCCAAAAACAACTGTGCGTGAGGCACCCGTTCTTCACGTACCATTTGCAGTAGTAATTGCTTACTTTTTTGTTGTCCTAGAACTTCTTTAAATAACATCCTTCAAAGATACACTTTGCTATGAATTTCGGCCTATCCTTCCTCACTTCTTAAAGACCGTTTATCTAGCCAATTTTCTAAATACAAACAATTGGTTTCGACGGTTTTTTCATGACTACCCTCACTAAATAAAGACTATTAAATTTTTAAGCTTTAACATTCAATTTTTAACTCCTAGAAGACTTACTTTTACCAGATGAAAACAATAGACCAAGTAAATTTTGAAGGCAAAAAAGCCTTAATAAGAGTAGACTTTAACGTGCCTTTAAACGATAAATTTGAAATTACAGACGACACTAGAATAGCCGCTGCAATTCCAACCATCAATAAGATCCTTAAAGATGGTGGCTCGGTAATATTAATGTCGCATTTAGGAAGACCTAAGAATGGTCCTGAAGATAAATTCTCTTTAAAACATATTGTAAAACACCTGTCAGAGCAATTAAATCTTACTGTAAAGTTTGTAAATGATTGCATTGGCGAGGACGTAAGTAAGGCTGTAAACAATCTTCAAAACGGTGAGGTTTTATTGTTAGAAAATTTGCGTTTTTACACCGAAGAAACGGCAGGAGATACTGTCTTTGCAGAAAAACTTGCTTCTATCGCTGATGTTTATGTAAACGATGCATTCGGCACAGCGCACAGAGCACATGCATCAACTGCAGTAATTGCAAATTTTGTAGGCGAAAATAAATGCTTTGGCTATGTAATGGCAAACGAAATTACAAACCTTGAAAAGGTAGTAAATGAAGGTGAAAGGCCTATTACTGCGATTATGGGAGGTGCAAAAGTTTCTTCCAAAATAACCATCATTACAAAATTGATGGACAAGGTTGATAAAATTATTATTGGTGGAGGGATGTCTTATACTTTTGCTAAAGCAATGGGTGGCAAAGTAGGAGATTCATTAGTAGAAGACGATAAATTAGAATTGGCACTTTCGTTAATTGCTGAAGCAAAAGAAAAAGGAGTCGAATTATTGATTCCAGTAGACTCGCTAAATGCAGATGCATTTTCTAACAATGCAAATACTGCAGTTACAGACATCGATAAAGTAGAAGATGGATGGATGGGATTAGATATAAGCGATAGAACAAAAACGATTTATAGAGAGGCTATTTTGAGCTCTAAAACTATTCTATGGAATGGCCCTATGGGAGTTTTTGAAATGGATAAATTTGCGGAGGGAACAAAGTTTGTTGCTAATGCAATTGCTGACGCTACCGCAAAAGGAGCTTTTTCTTTAGTTGGAGGTGGAGACTCTGTGGCAGCAGTTAAGAAGTTTAATATGCAAGACAAAGTAAGTTACGTTTCTACGGGTGGGGGAGCTATGCTTGAGTACCTAGAAGGAAAAGAATTACCAGGCGTAAAAGCTATAAACAGCTAAACTAAACGCGCAATAAAACATTGAATCCCTTCGATATTTCGGAGGGAATTTTTTGTTTAAATATCTTCTAAAACTTTTTCCACTTCTTCTTTTTTCTTTTCAACCCCTTCTAATATAGAAGGATAAATAGCTTGAGACTGTGTAAGAATAGGACTGTACAAAATGGATGCATTCACGACTTCATCTTTTACAATTCCGAATTGATTATTTATCCGATCGAAAAACATAAGTAAAACAGACAGAATTAATAAGGCCTTTATTCCTCCAAAAACAGCCCCCATCAATCTATTCAGAAATCCAAGCGCTACCAATTTTACCAACATCGTTAAAATTTTACCCGTTAAAGTAATAGTTAACACAATAAGTAAGAATGTTAATCCGTACGAAGCGAGCTGTAAGTAGGCAGCTTCAATTTCCAAAACCTCACTTAAATAACCAAAAGTGATGGATGAAAAGTGCATAGCCCCATAAATACCAGCCACTAAAGCCACTAAAGAAGCAAGCTCTAAAATAAGTCCTTTGGTAAACCCTCTATACAAACCATATAAAACTGGGACTATTAATATGTAATCGAAATAATTCATAAGATAATTTAGGAAGTTGAAATGTAGATTGCAAAGAACATTGTATTTTTGTCGCAAATACAAACAGATGAGAAATCAAGAATCAAAAGAAAAGTGGAACAACCTAGTAGCCTTTGTCTCTAAAGAATTCGGAGAAGGAGACACCCTAGACCTTCAAGCCATTTTATTTCTTATTGGTATACAAGAATTAGGAAAGGGCTACCGTGAGTTCTCTAAAGAAGAAAAAACCGACTTACTTCATATAGCCATCTGCAGATTACTTAGCAATTATGGGTTTTATGAGTTAGAAGGGCGCGACAAAGAAGGATGGCCTCACTATACTACAAATGAAAAACTCCCTCCATTAAAACCTGGCGAACAGACTATTTTAATGAAAGAAGCTGCAATAGTATACTTTGAAGAAAGTGGAGTACAATTGTAAAAAAATGTACTACTCGTAAACGACTACAGTCACTTTTACGTCTCTATCCTCTTCTAAAACGATCAAACCTTCACCATGGTAATTATCTTGTTCGGCTAAAACTTTTAATATAGCAATATTGTCGAACGTAAAAGAAACTTGACCCTGCGCATTTGTATAGGCTTCTTTTCCAACAACGTGAAGATTCTGCACATTTACGTCAGTGTTAACTTTCACACCGCTCATTAAATTTCCTTGGTTATCTATAATGGTAACTTCTGCAGTATAAAAGTGAGTTACTTCTTCACAAGAATTTAGAGTTAGTGCAGTAACAAGAGCTACAAACAAGCTCATAATGCCAAATGATTTACGTTTCATATGTCCTTAATATTTAGTAATATTGTCCGTTGATAAAAGCCAAATATACAAATTTTCACTCATCAAATTTAAATAGGTGAGATAAAGCTTAAAACATGCTAAACAAGATTAAGGAACACATACTTTTAGTAGCGGAATTTGAGGCTGCCTCACTAGAGTTTGTTGAGAAATTTAGAATCGACTATTTAGGTAAAAAAGGAATTTTAAACGACTTTTTTGCCGCCTTTAAAGAGGTTCCTAATACTGAGAAAAAAGAATTTGGTAAATTAGTTAATGAGCTTAAAAACAAAGCTCAAGAAAAGGTTAATCAACTCAAAGAAACCTTAGAAGAGTCGAAAGAAAATACAGGATCTGGACTTGACCTAACCATGAGTGCAGAGTCTATGCGCTTAGGTTCTCGCCACCCACTTTCAATCGTAAAGAATGAAATTGTTGAAATTTTTGCTCGTTTAGGCTTTACGATTTCCGAAGGGCCAGAAATTGAAGATGATTGGCATAACTTTAGTGCTTTAAATTTACCGGAAGAACATCCTGCAAGAGATATGCAAGACACCTTCTTTATACAAACCAATCCAGATGTATTGCTAAGAACGCATACTTCATCTGTACAGGTTAGATACATGGAAAAGAATCCTGCACCTATACGTACACTTTCGCCAGGTAGAGTTTTCCGTAATGAAGCTATTTCCGCAAGAGCACATTGTATATTCCATCAAATTGAAGGTTTGTATATAGATGAGAATGTTTCGTTTGCAGATTTAAAACAAACCTTACTTCATTTTGCACAAGAGTTTTTTGGAAAAGACACTGAAATTAGATTGCGTCCTTCTTACTTTCCGTTCACTGAACCTAGTGCTGAGGTAGATATTTCTTGCAATATATGTAAGAGTAAAGGATGTAACATATGTAAGTATACAGGCTGGGTAGAAATTTTAGGTTGTGGTATGGTAGATCCAAATGTATTGGAGAACTGTGGAATCGATTCTAAAAAATACAGTGGTTTTGCTTTTGGTATGGGTATCGAAAGAATTACGATGCTTAAATATCAAATTAAAGATTTAAGATTGTTTTTTGAAAACGACATTCGCTTTTTGGAGCAATTCAAAAATGCTTAACTGAGGAGTCAGGAGTAAGAATAAAGAAGTCAGAATTTAACTGTTAATTGATGATTTTTGTAGCTAGTATTTAGTAGATGGTATCTAGTCCTTTTTACAAAACTTATATTAATACTTTGTACTAACAACCTTACACCTTTTTCAAGCCATGTCTTTAAACGACTCATTTGACACCAGGACTATTTTGACTTTTTCTCTCAAAAATAAAAGCAAAAAAAATCACTCCTAGGAGTGGTTTTTTTGTTTTCAATAAATTCTAAATCTATTTAACCAATTGGAAGTCGATTTGTTTTTTCACTAAATCTACATTGCGTACTCGCACTTTCAATGCATCTCCTAACTGGAAACGTTTTTTGGTTCTTTTCCCAACCAAACTGAAAGTCTCTTTATGCAATTCGTAGTGATCGTCTTTTAGATCGCGCATAGAAACCAGGCCTTCGCAAAGGCTTTCTTTCAATTCTATAAACATTCCGAATTCGGTAACTCCAGAAACAGAACCCATAAAGTCCTGACCTACTTTACCCATTAAATATTTTACCTGCATGTACTTAATTGAAGAACGCTCAGCATCGGTAGATAATTTTTCCATAGCAGAAGAATGTTTACACTGCTCTTCTATCGCTTCTTTTTCGGTAACCTTTTCACCATCTAAATAACGTTGTAATAATCTATGCACCATTACATCGGGCCATCGTCGAATTGGTGAAGTGAAGTGTGAGTAATAATCGAAACCTAAACCGTAGTGTCCAATATTCTCAATAGTATACTTCGCTTTACTCATAGTACGAATAGCTAGGAGCTCCACCATATTTTCTTCTCTCTTTCCAGAAACATCGGCTAAAACTCTATTCATAGAATTCGCAATCTCTTTTGGCGTTTGCAAGTTCATTTGATGTCCGAATTGATTTACAAAAGTAGAGAAGTTATTGATTTTCTCTGGATCTGGATCATCGTGAATACGGTATACAAAAGGTTTATT
Source organism: Flavobacteriales bacterium UBA6772 (assembly GCA_905182215.1). GTDB lineage: Bacteria > Bacteroidota > Bacteroidia > Flavobacteriales > UBA7430 > UBA6772. The sequence continues at coordinate 12,766 of CAJJAI010000028.1, forward strand.
ACTTGGCGTTCCATCAGCAGCTTTACCAATAAATGATGCAACTTTCCTGTTAGCCAAAAGCATATACTCTTCAATGAGTTTATTGGCATCTTTAGCTTGCTTAAAGTAAACACCCGTTGGGTTTTTCTCTTCGTCTAACTGGAACTTCACTTCTACTCTATCGAAAGTAATGGCGCCCTCATCTATACGCTTAGCACGCATAATTTTGGCAAGTTTATCCATCAACAAAATCTCTTCTGCAAACTTCCCTTCTTTATTCTCTATTACTTCTTGAGCATCTTCGTAAGTAAATCGGTGATCGGAATAAATAACTGTTCTTCCGAACCATTCATCTAAAACCTCAGCTTTATCGTTGATTGTAAAAATCGCAGAAAAGCATAATTTCTCCTCGTTTGGTCTTAAAGAACAAACTTTATTAGAGAGTTTTTCGGGTAACATAGGCACCACTCGATCAACTAAATAAACAGAAGTTGCTCTTTCGTAAGCTTCGTCGTTTAATAAAGTTCCTTCTTGTACATAATGAGAAACATCGGCTATATGAATACCTATTTCCCATTTATCATCTGCTAGTTTCTGAATAGAAAGTGCATCGTCAAAATCTTTCGCATCGTGCGGATCTATGGTAAAGGTTAAAACCTCACGCATATCTCTACGCTTGCTAATTTCCTCTTCAGATATAGTTTCTGGAATAGATTCTACATAAGCCTCTACCGATTCGGGGAATTCATAAGGCAAACCAAATTCGGCTAAAATAGCGTGAATTTCAGCATTATGTTCTCCTGCAGCACCGATTACAGTGGTCACTTCGGCGAAAGGACTTTTTGCTTTTTTAGGCCAATCTAATAAGGTTACTAGAACCTTATCGCCATCTTTAGCACCATTCAGTTTATCCTTTGGTACGTAGAAATCTGTTCCAATACGAGAGTTATCTGGTGTCATAAAACTATGACGAGCATCTACTCTCATATTCCCCACAAAGGTTGTTTTACCGCGTTTCACAATAGAAACGACAACTCCTTCAGGATTTTTTCCGGTGTGATTTCCAGTAAGTACTATACGTACAATATCGCCACCCAAAGTTTGACCAGCGTTTCTAGCAGAAACAAATACATCTTGTTCCATACCGTCGCAAATTACATACCCAGCACCAGAAGTGATTTTTTCAATCTTACCTTCGTAGTATTCTTGGGTAGTATTTGCGCCATACTTTCCATGACCAATTTCCTTAATAGCACCTTCAATAACAAGGTTTTTAATAATAAAGGACGTTTGATGTTTGGCTATTTTATCTTTAACCTGCAGTTCACTGCAAATATCTTTAAAGGTTACGGGCTTAACTGTGGCATTGCACAAATCGATAATAGTGCTTTTAAGTTCCTTTAGATTAGGTGACTTAGCCGTATTTTTGTTGTTTTTTATTTTCTTTTTCATTGTAGGTAAAAATAGAAAAAATACAAGGTTAATAGTGCTTGGTATGCTAAGAATAAAAATTAAATGAACTTAGCAGTCAATTTATTTAGAATATGTATATTTGAAATCCTTATAGGTGAAGCATTTCACGTATTGGAATTACAAAAAACAAACTAGTAACTATCTCATAACAAATGAAAAAGCTTATAGCAATTACATTTAGCTTATTTACGGTTATCTCAACAGCATCGGCACAAAACTGGTGTGGTTCTATGGAACATCGCGACGAATTAAACGCTGAACATCCTGAAGTAGCCAAAGAAATTGAAAAAAGATTCAATGCTTTTAACAAGCTACAGCAAGAAAACGGAGAAAATGGAGTGAAAAACTCTGATCATTATGTGATCCCTGTCGTTTTTCACATCATCCACAAAGGTGGAAATGAAAACATTTCGTTTGAGCAAATTGAAGATCAAATGAGAAGTTTGAATGAGGATTTCGCTTATACAAACTCTGATACTACAGATACTCCTGCACCCTTTAAAGCTTTTGCTGGAGATGCGAACATCGAATTTCGACTAGCACAATTAGATACAGCTGGAAACTGTACACAAGGGGTAACTCGTACATATTCTTTACTTACATCAAATGCTAACAACAATGTAAAAGAATTAATTCAATGGGATCCTACAAAATATTTCAATGTATGGGTCGTTAAAAACATTGACAAAGAAAGTAGCTACGGTACTATTTTAGGTTACGCGCAATTCCCTGACGAACTTTGGAGTAATGCAAGTACAGATGGTGTGATTTTAAGAGATGATTATACTGGATCTATAGGAACTGCATCTGCGCAAGTAGGTAGAACCTTAACACACGAAGCTGGTCACTGGTTAAATTTACGTCATATTTGGGGAGATGCTACTTGTGGAAATGACCAAGTAAATGATACTCCAGCTGCAGTAGAGCCAAATTTCGGGGTTTGTTTATCAGACTACCCATATCACGTAGGCCCTTCTAATGGTGGATGTGTAGCAGATACAACTACACAAACTATTTCTCAAGAAAACGGAGAGATGTTCATGAACTATATGGATTACTCGGATGACGACTGTATGAACATGTTCTCTTTATTACAAGGAGACAGAATGCGTTCTGCTATTGATGAATACAGATCGATATTGGTTTCTGAAGAAAACTTAATTGCTACAGGTACTAACAACGAATACACAACTGTACTTTGTACGCCAACTCCAGAATTTACGTCTGATTATATTTATGGATGCCCAGGGGATGCATATTCATTCTACAACGAAACTTATAATGTAGATTACTCTTTAGATAGTATTGTTTCTTATGAGTGGTCTTTCGAAGGTGGAACACCATCTTCTTCTACCGAAGAAAACCCTGAAGATATAATCTTTGGAAACCCTGGATTCTTTGAAGTTACTTTAACTGCAACAAATTCAGCAGGTGTAAAATCATTGCTTAAAGAAAGTTACATTACGGTAACCGACGATGAAGCAAACATGCCCTTTCCTTATATTCAAAACTTCGAATCGACTGAATTCCCAACTTACACTACAAATAGCTGGAATTGGTTAGTAAGCGCGCAGACAGATGCTACATGGGAAAGAACTAGCGATGCGGCTAGCCCTACTATTACAGGTATTGATGGAGGAGCAAACAACGCTTCGGTTAGAATTAGAAGTTCAGTATTTACTCAAGAAGGAGATCAACATACATTAATTACGCCTACTATAGATTTAAGTAATGCATCTGCGCCAATTAATGCATATTTCGATTTAGCTTATGCTAGAAAGAATATGTCGACTGATGATAACCTTAGAGTATCTATTTCTGATGACTGTGGTAGAACTTGGATTTCTAAAAAGAACTATAGTACAGATGCACTAATTACAAATGATAGTACTTTTATCTTTTTACCATTTACACCAACTGCAGACGAGTGGGACAGATACCAAGTTAGTTTAAGTACATTGGCTGGTGAAAAGAATGTTCAGATTAAGTTTGAACTTACTGGTGAAAACGGAAACTGGTTATACTTAGACAACTTTATTGTATGTAATCAAAATGAAGTTTCTTTAACCGAGAACATTTTCGAAGAACTTTCTATTTACCCAAACCCTTCTAAAGGAGATGTAACAATAGAATTTGAGCTTTACAAAAAAGCAACTGTAAACATTACTTTAAGTAACGTATTTGGTGGAACCTTAGCTGCTAAGGAAGTACACTTAGATGCAACTAAGAACAACATTCAACTTAAAGAGCTTTACCCAAGTCTTAAAGCTGGTATTTACTTTATTCAACTAAAACAAAACGGGTCTAGTATTACTAAGAAGATTGTAATTACTGATTAGTGTTATTTATATTAAAAAAAGCCATCTCTTAAGAGATGGCTTTTTTTTTGAAAAATTTATTAAACCTAGGCACCACTACACTAAATGAAAATTGTTTTGGCTTGTTGGAGATACTACGAGAATTAACATTTCATGAATACTAACACAAAAAATAGACGCGATTAATCGTAGAGATAAAATAGTTTGTTCCAAAATCCCAGTATAATTATCTTAATCTATTAGAGGGGAACTCATGTTAGATGATGATTTTTAAATAACAAAAGCCTCTATGATTTAAATGTTATTGACTTTGGCGTAATCTTTGATTTATAGACTAGTAAGCTTGAAGGGTTTTACTTATTAAGTATTTCATTTCAAGTTTTAGGGATTTAGATTAAAAGCTTCACTTCGGTGGAGCTTTTTTAATTTAATCTATTCATACGATTCCAAATTCGATAAATACATAAGCTGACAGGCAGCATTTGTTTTCACCTGATAACCACTTCCAGGATTTAAATCACCAATCCCATTAAAATCCCAAATAGGCAAATACGCTGCTCCATTTGCATCTTTCACAATTACTATAGCACCCTCTAAATTTAAATTATTGAACACCAAATTTGCAGGAGCACCAGTTAACCGTAAATAGGATATAATATTCCACCCACTAAAAAGATTTAAAGTATTTAACTGAGGATATAAGTAAGTCCCAGCAACAGTAAAGGAACAAGTATTTTTCACTTTTATTTGATACCCTTGCCCTAATTGGATAGCTCCAATACCATTAAAACTCCATTCTGGTAAGTAGGCCGAGCCTAGATAATTTTTTGCAATTGTGATTTCTTCTGAAATAGCTGAAACAACATTTTCGAAATCTGGATTAGCAGCTTCCATATAAGTTGAGAAAATAGACCAACCTGCAGGCAAATCAATTAATTGAGAAACTGTTTCGTTAGAAGTAATATCGCCAATATAAAAACTCACACTTTCAGAGAAACCAAAATCACCACCACCAAAAGAAACTCCATCACTCTCTAGAGAATAAGATCCAGCACCTAAAGAACAGCAAATACCGTCGCCATACGAATCGTTAATAGCAAATGTGTAACATTCATTCAACTCTAAGTAAAAAGACTCTGTAATGGAAGAATTTGCAAGCGTATATCCAGAGCCACTATAAACTTCTACTAAATCTTCAGTTAACAACTGCCAAGTAGTTTCAGATGGGTAATTATCTAATACTAGATTAAACTCTACAGTTGCATTTGTAAATTGATTTGCAGAGAACTCTATTGTAGTTATGTTGTTGTTTACTACATCATCCTCAGAAATAGTTGCTTTTAATGCGTGGCTCCCTACAGAAATAGCTGCCATTGGAGTAAGTGAAACGGTAATGGTTTGCAAGGTGCTTATAGTACCCTGCCACGTAATCGTTTCAATAAATACTCCATCTAAAAAAACATCAATCTGGGGGTTTGTAAATGAATTACTCCCAATATTTTTCAACTCTACAGTAGGCTCAGAAAGGGCTGTACAATTATTAAAATTAGCATTTAAATTACTGAGTTTTAAATCGTTTTCTGGAATGCTAATTTCACAATTTGCAGCCACAAAACTCCCTATTGATGAAACACCTATTTGACCTACTTCTGTAATTATTTTATTTGGACAGACTACATACACCGTGGGATAATAATTTATATTGAACTCTGCAGGCGTATTGTTGGTTGTATTTATTATAGGATAAGATAGTTCGGAGCTCCACTGAAAACCATTATAATTATTACACTGAGCATCTGTTGTTGAATTGTCGGACTCTAAAGCTAAAAATACCATTGAGTTATCGCCGTTAGATCCATACGTTTGATACGCAGCATCTAAAGTAGGTGCATGAGATTGACATGGGCCACACCAAACGGTAAAAAAATCAAGTAATACTGCTTTACCGTCATCTAAGTAATCGTAGAGTTCGTGTGTTTCTCCATCAATATCGGTAAGGGTGAAATTGGGTGCTATAGACCCCGAAGACAGCTGTGCAAATGTATTAGAAGAACAAAATAGTAAAACAATGAATACGGTTTTTAATAATTTCATTTGAAAGGGGATTAGATGAATCAATACTGCATATTACAGCAAAAACCTTACCAAACCCTACAGCAAAAACAACGACAAACTACTAATCTACAGTAAATTGAATCCCGTTACAAAGTAAACTACATACAAAATAAATAGTTTAATAACCATTTACTTAATAGCAGCGCTAAACTGATAAATACTTACCAAGTATTTTCAAATTATAAGTAACCACTTATTATGTACTTAGATTAAAATATAATATTCAAGCCAATTGGTATTTAAGATTTACATAATAATATATTATGCACATTCGTGTAACAATTAAGTTGGTATGTGGAGCTATATGCTTCGATAACGTAAGAATATACTACGTTTATGCAACTATTAAGTTGGTTGGCGTAACAATAAACTTCGTAAGTGCAACAATTAAGTTGGTATGCGGAGAGAAATACTTAAATAACATAAGAATATACTACTATTTCGTTTGTCAAACCTAAGTTGACCGTGCAAATAGTGTGCAAAAAAAAGCCTTGACGTAAGTCAAGGCTTTTA
>CAJJAI010000029.1 GCA_905182215.1 Flavobacteriales bacterium UBA6772
ACGCAACAAATTTCGATTGGAGCGAATGCAACTATGCGATTTTTAGAACTACTTGGGATTATTTTGAGCGTTTTGAGGATTTCTTTAAGTGGTTGACAAAAACACAAAAGGTTTTACAGTTCATTAATACTCCAGAGATTATTTATTGGAACCTCGACAAGCACTACCTTAAAGACTTAGAGCAAAAACAAATTAACATTCCTGCTACTTTATTTATAGAAAAAGGAGACACGGAAACACTTGGTAATTTATTTTCTAAAACTTCTTGGGAAAAAGCCGTTCTTAAACCAGCTATTGCCGGCGCTGCCAGAGAAACTTATTTAGTAAGCTCTTCCGATTACAAACACCACGAGTCTAATTTACAAAGACTCCTATCTCAAGAAGCAATGTTGTTTCAAGAGTTCCAATACCGAATACAAGAACAAGGAGAAATTAGCCTCATCATGATTGGTGGAGAATATTCTCACGCTGTCTTAAAAAAAGCCAAAAAAGGAGACTTTAGGGTGCAAGACGATTTTGGAGGAAGTGTAGAAGAATACAAAGCTACAGCCCAAGAAATTGATTTCGCTAGTAAGACTCTAGCCGCATGCCCTCATGAGCCCTTGTATGCTCGAGTAGATGTGTTTTACGACAATAGCAACTCACTTGCTCTTGGGGAGTTAGAATTAATTGAACCTGAGCTATGGTTTAGAAATTGTCCTGAAGCGGCAACAAAATTGGCAAATACAGTCCTGGAATTCATCAATACTAACAAATACTCATAATGTCTCAAAAAGCAAAATTAGTTTGGAATTTTAGTGGGCCTGATGCTCTTAAGATTGCAGAACACCATTTAATTCATCTCAAAGAATTTAGTGTATTAGAAAATATTCTGTTTTTAGAAACAGGAACCGAAAAAATTACAGATTTAGCCTACGATGCCTTCATTATTGTGGAGCTAAAATGGGCAAATACCCTAAGAACTAAACTAAAACCTAAGCAGGGTTATTTAGTGGAATAAATTACTTTTACACCATGAGAAATAAAATTATGCTTTTAGGCTCTGGCGAGCTAGGAAAAGAATTCGTGATTGCTTGTCAGCGATTAGGACAATATATAATTGCTGTAGATTCTTACGATAATGCTCCTGCTATGCAAGTAGCACAAGCTTCGGAAGTAATAAATATGTTAGATGGTGATGCCTTAGATGCTATTGTAGCAAAACATCAACCCGATATTATTGTACCCGAAATAGAAGCCATTCGTACCGAACGTTTTTACGAGTACGAAAAGCAAGGTATAAAAGTTGTTCCCAGTGCTAAAGCGGCAAACTATACCATGAATCGCAAAGCAATACGCGATTTAGCTGCGATTGAAGTTGGAGTGAAAACGGCAACATATAGGTACGCTACTTCTTACGAGGAATTAAAAGCAGGAGTTGCCATTTGTGGAATGCCTTGTGTAGTAAAACCATTAATGTCTAGTTCTGGAAAAGGACAATCGATTATAAAAACAGAGGCCGATATTCTTAAAGCATGGGAATATGCTTTAGAAGGATCTAGAGGAGATGTACTAGAAGTGATTGTAGAGGAGTTCGTAAACTTCGACTATGAAATCACCTTACTTACCCTAACACAAGACAATGGACAGGCTTTGTTCTGCCCACCTATTGGGCACAGACAAGAACGTGGTGATTACCAAGAAAGCTGGCAACCTATGACCATGGTTGACACTCGTTTATTAGAAGCTCAACAAATTGCTGCAGATGTAACTTCTGCACTAGGTGGTTCTGGTATTTGGGGAGTAGAATTTTTTATCGGAAAAGAAGGAGTCTATTTCTCTGAACTATCTCCAAGACCACATGATACTGGAATGGTAACCTTAGGTAATACACAGAATTTTTCTGAATTCGAATTACATGCGCGTGCGATTTTAGGAATTCCTGTAGAAGAAATTACATTAGAGAGAAATGGCGCTAGTGCTGTGGTATTAGCTAATTCTGAAAGCACTAATCAACCAATATTTTCGGGCATTCATAAAGCTGCTTCTTATAAAAATAGCGACTTTAAGCTATTCGGAAAACCTACTACCAGACCGTATAGGAGAATGGCTGTAGCACTGACTTTTGGTAAAGAATCCGTAGAAGAGCTTGTAGATAAGGCAAAAGAAATTGCCGCACATATTACTGTAAAATAAAAAAGGAGCCAAATGGCTCCTTTTTTTGTGTTCCACTATTTTTTTTAAATTTACTATTAATCAAAAATCAAATTATGAAAGAATACAGTATTTCGACCACAGAATCATTTGAGTTTGGCTGGAGAAAGTTTAAAGAAAAAGGAATATTATTTACAGGTTTAGTAGCTATCATGGCTGTACTAAGTTCTATACAACAAACACCACAATTTTCTCACAGCAACACATTCATAGGGATTTCAGAAATTTATTTTCCTGTAATTACGGTTATCGGGATGCTTATGAGTACCTACTTTAGTCTGGGGATTTGGAAAATAATGATTATGCATAGCAGAGGCGAAGAAATTGATCTTTCGAATTTGTTTACAATTTCTTTTAGAAATTTCATTCACTATATTTTAGCTTACCTACTTTCTGCAATAGCGACTGTTTTAGGTCTTGTATTTTTTATTGTTCCAGGTATTCATATTGCACTAAGATTAATGTTTTTAGCCGCATTTATTGTAGATAAAGACCAAATTTTTGATGAGGCATTAAAATCGAGCTGGAAACTAACCCAAGGATCAACAGTAAAACTATTTGTTTGGTGTGTCTTAGCTACCGCAATAGTTATTATTGGTTTCTTATCGCTTATTGTAGGCGTATTTGTGGCTTTACCAATGGTATCGTTAGCCTTAGCGTTTATCTATTTAAAGCTTACAGATCAAGAAGTAGCCTAAAAAATAAAAAAGGAGCCAAATGGCTCCTTTTTTATTTCTTTAATTCTAGTTCAATAACAGATATCATTTCCTCAAACTCTTCTCTTTCATAGAGTCGCGTTAAAAATGAAATAGCACCCGTTTTATCTATTACAATATTCCTGGTTACTCCCTGTTTAGGTCCTGCAAAGAGGTTAAACAAACTACCCTCTAAATCTAAGGCTACAGGATACGTAGTTCCAATAGTTTTAATAAAAGCTCTTGTCGTTGCTTCGTCTTCTTTCAAATCTATTCCTATTAACAGAAAGTCATCGTCTTTAAACTGCTGCCATACTTCCGATTCTAAATGCGGCATTTCCTTCCGACACACACTACACCACGAAGCTGTAAACTGTAAAACAACCACCTTCCCTAAAAGCATATCGTTTGTTAGAGTTTCTCCAGATAGCAAGTTCAATTCAAAGCTTGGAGCTTTCTCTCCTTCTCTTACTATATAACCTCTTTCGTCCATATTTTGAGCAAACGTATGGAAAGACAAGAAAGTTAGAAGTATTAAAATAATTTTTCTCATAATTAAAGAATTAGATTTATAAAAAAAGCCACATTAGATGTGGCTTTTTGATTATTTTCTTTTGAGTGGTTTTAAAACCTCTAATGGAAGTTTTAATGGTTTTCCCGGTTTTCCGTCTTTACCAATAACCTTATCTATTTGGGCTAACATTCCAGATATACTAACTATCATTCCTGTTCCAGATCCAGCTTTGGGATGATCCCAACTAACCTTCATTCCCTTTTTTAATTTAGATATTTCAGACATATCAGGTCTGCTTACAGAGGTCTGACCCTTTGGTTTCTTTTTGTATTTGTCTACTTGTAAATCTTTGTTTTTCTCTCTTTTCTTCTTTTTAGACAAAGACCATACATCAGTTACAATAGTCACTTTTTTACCTTTAGAGCTCACTTTAGTATTCTTCAAAAAAGAAGAGTTAGGAACCGCTTTTAAAGCCAAGTTAACAGAAGCTTCTAGTGAATTGGATGTAAACGACTGTTGTTTTAGGGCTAGTTCGTAATTTAGGTCTGTTTTAAAATCCTTAGTACTTACATTCGTTAAGGTACCTAAATCTTTTGTGCAGCTCACCATCAAAGATAGAGCAACCACACCTGCAATAATTTTTTTCATAGAATAATTTTAGAAGTCCAATTTACAAAAAGCTTGTTGAGTAGCTACTTATTATAAATTAATATTGAAGAATAGACTCTTCAAAAACCTTAAGCTGATATCCTTCACCAGGATTCATCATACCTAAACCGTTAAATCCCCAATCTGGAATCAATGCATTTCCTTGATAATCTTTAACTATTTGGATTAGATCTTGATCTAATAATTCTTGAAAAATCACATCAGAATGAATGGGTTCAGGATGTAAATAGCCCACCATATTCCAACCTTCTTGTAATGAAATAGGAAATAACTCGGGTTTCACATAGGCACCTTCAACAGAAAAACTTACTGCCGAACTAGTTTTTATTAAATACCCCTGTCCAGGCTGATTATCACCTATAGCGTTAAATTGGTATTCAACTATATAAGCTTCACCTGTATTGTTTTTAACTATAATTAAATCGTCTACTATAGGATCGAATAAATTTACAATATCCATTTCTGGAGAAGACATATAGGTTGAAAACAAAGACCATCCATTAGGTAGCTCAAACTCCTGTTCGGTAATTGGACTTACATTAACCATAGAAATAACGGAACTAAAACCATTTATTTCAAATAATTCTTGGTTTGTTTGTAAACTACTATACTCCACAATCATCGGCCAACTAACTCCAACCGAAGCATCCCAAACTTGCCAACTAAACTCATCAGATAGTGGGAACCCTTGTCCAGACTCAGGATCAAATCCATGAACAATTAAATTTACGTTACTACCTGTCCATACGGTATAACCTGCACACACGAAACCAGAGTCAGATTCATAAAACACCCCTATCCAATCGCCAATTGTTATTGGAGACTCGTTAATTAATATGGAGGCATTAGTATTTATGGCAACTGTATGTGTATAGCCATAAGAGATTACAAAGTCCCAAATTGGAATTGGGAACAGAATACAAGTCCCATCATCTGCATTTGCAACAGGATTAAAGTTTAATGCATTTGGGTCGGTACATCCTAATAACTCGCCTAAGATTGTGAAATTTACTGTTGCACAAATACTATCTTCTATAGCATTTTCAGAATAAAAGCAATACTCAATAGGGTAAGTTCCAGGAGAAGAATACGATAGCATATGTCCGCTAAAATCATCAATATAGCCTCCAGCATTAATTCCTAAATCATTCACACTCTCACTTACCGCAGGAATATAACATGCGCCCCAACAAAACCAATTTGTTGGGTAATATTCACTAATAGTAGATCTAGAAACATGAACTACTAAATCCTCAATAGAATTATTGTGTACATTTATTTGAATTTGCAACTCTTCTCCTAAAACTCCTACAACATCTAAAGACTGAAAACTCAAACTCAAAGCCTCAGATTCAATACTAAACAAACAAGAGCCATCTTCAATATCGCTTTGCGGATTATAATTGAAAGCCGAAATTTGAGTACAGCCGAAATTTGGCTCATCAAAAGTTTGAGACGTATAAATTACTTGGTCGCCTGTGATTGTACCATTGTTATCTGAAAACAATACAGAGGCATGTAAAGTAACAGCACCTTTTTGAGTAAGAGGAGCAACCCAATTGAAAACCCAAGTTTTTACTCCTGAAGCATTAGTCCCTAAAATTGTATGTGTTATATAGTTCCCGTTTTCTAATAATTGAGTTTCAATATCATCTGCTAATAAGAGTTCACCTACTTTCTCTCCTAATTCATTCTCAAAACATGCTTGAAATCCAAACTCGTAAATCCCTAATGAACTAGCAGTAATTGCAAAATAATAAGACTGCCCTAGGTTATAGTAATCACTACCTTCTAGCTCAGTATAAATTGAAACTTGACTGGCAAGCGAGAAACTATCAATACTTGCCGTATGGCAACTCTCACATGTAGTTTGTTCGTCAGAAAAAGAGCCACTAGAACCTGCAGGTGCACCAGTAGAATTTGTATAGGACTCTGGTGCTCCAAAAAAAACGATAAGTAAACAAAGACTACTTATTAAGTATGTTACCCAATTATTCATTTAAGTAAAAAAGTTTGTTTCTGTAAAAACGACAATAAATATGCCATAAATTACACGTAATTTTATTTTAAGCCTTATGCAATTGGAATAATCACAAAATAGAAGCCATAAAAAAAGCCACTTATTTAAAAGTGGCTTTCTGTAGTTGCGGGGGCTGGACTCGAACCAGCGACCTTCGGGTTATGAGCCCGACGAGCTACCAACTGCTCCACCCCGCGGTGCAAATATAGGTCAAAGACTTCCAATAAAACAAACCTATTTCACTAATATTTTAATCTTTTTTATAAGAGTCTGTTTATCAGATATAGAGTCTTGATTTATACATTCAATGCGTTTAGAATAGTGGAAAATAAATAAGATTTCGCTCTTTTATTTAACGTATCTTTGCAGCCGCAATGGAAGAAAAAAAATACAAATCAGGTTTTGTAAACATCATAGGTAACCCTAATGTGGGTAAATCTACTTTGATGAATAAGCTGGTAGGGGAAAAGTTATCTATTATTACCTCGAAGGCGCAAACAACAAGACACCGTATTCTTGGGGTTGTTAATGAAGAAGACTATCAAATCGTCTTTTCTGATACTCCAGGAATCATACAACCGCATTACAGCCTTCAGTCTAGTATGATGAAGTTTGTTAAATCTGCTTTTCAAGATGCCGACGTATTCTTGTATATGGTAGAAATTGGAGAAAAAGCATTAAAAGATGCAAGTTTCTTTGAACGCCTAAAAACAACTGAGATTCCTATTTTGTTATTGATTAACAAAATAGACAAGTCAGATCAAGCAGGTGTAGAAAGTGCAATTGATCACTGGAAAGAACAACTACCCCTAGCTAAAATTTTGCCTATTTCTGCAATAGAAGGCTTTGGAGTAGAACAAATAATGGGCGAAATAACGGACTTACTACCCGAAGGAATTCCATATTTCCCGAAAGATGCCTTGACCGATAAGCCAGAACGGTTTTTTGTTTCAGAGATTATTCGAGAAAAAATTCTCATCAATTATCAAAAAGAAGTTCCTTACTCTGTTGAAGTAGTTGTGGAAGCCTTTAAAGAGGAAGAAACTATTATCCGTATCGGTGCTATTATAAACGTAGCTAGAGAAACTCAAAAAGGGATTATTATAGGGCATCAGGGGAAAGCTTTGAAAAAAGTAGGAACTCAAGCTCGTAAAGACTTAGAAGTATTCTTCGAGAAAAAAGTCTATTTAGAATTATTTGTTAAAGTAATAAAGAACTGGCGCGACAACGATCAAGACTTGAAGCGTTTCGGTTACCACACATAAGCACAAAATGGGGAATATAGTTGCCATAGTAGGTCGTCCTAACGTTGGGAAGTCTACGTTATTTAATCGCTTTACGCAAAGACGTCAAGCTATTGTTGACTCTGTAAGTGGAGTTACCAGAGACCGTCATTACGGAACTTCAGACTGGAACGGTAGAGATTTTACCGTTATTGATACTGGAGGGTATATTACAGGCTCTGAAGATGTATTTGAAGGTGAAATTCGCAAGCAAGTAAAAATTGCTATTGAAGAAGCCAGTCAGATAATTTTTGTTGTAGATGTTGAGACAGGTACAACTGACTTAGACATGGATGTAGCGAGAATACTTCACAGAACAGACAAGCCAGTGTTCGTGGTTGTAAACAAAGTAGACAACGCCATGAGAATGGATGCTGCTATGGAATTTTACAATTTAGGATTGGGAGAGTATTACCCTTTATCTTCAATAAACGGAAGTGGTACAGGTGAGTTACTAGATGCTTTAGTTACTTCGTTTGAGAAAGAAGACGAAGAAGATGAGAGTGATCTTCCTAGGTTTGCTATTGTAGGTCGTCCAAATGCAGGGAAATCTTCATTGGTAAATGCTCTAATGGGGAAAAACAAGAATATTGTTACCGATATCGCAGGTACAACTCGCGATTCTATCGATACACATTACAATCAATTTGGAAATGAATTTACTTTAGTAGATACTGCCGGATTGAGAAAGAAAGCCAAGGTTCACGAAAATCTTGAATTTTATTCAGTTATGAGATCCATTCGTGCCATAGAACACAGTGATGTGTGTATTGTTATGGTAGATGCAACGATTGGTTTTGATGCACAGGATTTAAATATTTTCCATTTAGCTGAAAAAAACCATAAAGGAATTTTAGTTTTGGTTAACAAATGGGATTTGATTGAAAACAAAGAAACCATGACCATGGAGGGTTATCGCAAAATGATTTATGCAAAGACAGCTCCATTTAGCGATTACCCAATTATATTTATTTCGGCAACTACAAAACAGCGTATTTTTAAAGCGGTAGAAATGGCTGTAGAAATTTATAGTAGAATGAATACAAAAATTTCTACTTCAGAATTGAACAATAGATTCTTACCTATTACAGAATCTACACCGCCACCATCGTACAAAGGAAAGTATGTGAGAATTAAATACATCACACAAATCCCAACCAGGGTTCCTACCTTTGCTTTTTTCTGTAATTTACCACAGTATGTAAAAGATCCATACAAGCGGTTTATAGAAAATAAAATGAGAGATATGTACGATCTACAAGGAGTTCCAATTAGAATTTACTTTAGAAAGAAATAAAAAAAGCGGCCTATGCCGCTTTTTTTTATGCTGAAACTTTAAAATCAAAAAATATTCTTTACATTTATCAAAGTGAAAAATCAAACAAATACAAATTACTGTTGTACTTTCTAATCGGGAGGCAAATTGTATATACCTATTAATTTAAAGCCTTCCATAAAAATGGAAGGCTTTTTTTATTTAAAAAAATATGACTACTGAAATCACAAAACTAGAACGTGCTGCAATACGAAGAAAAATATTCCTCCATTTAGACGGCTGGGTACTTATCCCAACAATCTGTACTTTGAAAAATATTAAAATTATTGACCTATTTCTAACGAAGGATGAATGGACTTTAAAAGAACTCTGCTCTAGTGTAAAAGTAAATGAAGGTTATCTAAATGTAGCACTTCGAGTTTTAGCATCTCAAGGTTATTTATCTAGAAAAGTGAATAATACCACAGAAGAAATCTTTTTAAAATTACAAGCAGAGGGTCGAGAAGCCTTTATGCAGGTAAATGCCTATCAACCAATTTATGAATTACAAAAAAATTACACCCTAAGACCTAGAAACATCATTTCTAATAATACAGATTGTAAGAATCTTAAAGATGCCTGGGAACATTTGATGGAATTCAAAAAATTAAACCGAAGCGATATAACGAATCGGATGTATATACATATGGAAGGCCTTTTACTCGGACCCACAATTGTAGGTCTTGGAATCAATGGGAAATTAGACGCTCTTAATCTAAATACCGTAATAAGTGCGGAAGTATTAGAAATCCCTAAAGAGGTTTTTAGATGGTTTTTAGAGATTTTACGCAGCTGTGATTTTATAGAGTCAATGGAAGCCAGTGTTAAATTAAACGCCAAAGGCTTATACTATTTAAAAAGAGCGAGTGCTTATGGAGTAACCGTATCGTATTTACCTACTTTTGCAGAACTGGAAACTTTATTAACTGGAGATCCTAACGAATTATGGGAAACAGATTCAGAAGGACACGAAAGTCATGTGTATAGATACATGAATGTATGGGGAAGTGGCGGCGCTCATAAAACGTATTTCAAAAAGGTAGATGAAATTATTATAGAACTCTTTAATAAACCCATCGAAGAACAGCCCAAAGGAATTATTGACGTAGG
>CAJJAI010000030.1 GCA_905182215.1 Flavobacteriales bacterium UBA6772
TAACAGTAGCGAAATTTGGAACCGATAATATTGCTTATTTAAGTCAAGAAGTGATTAATGCGCGTATTGAAGATTTCAAATCTTTAGTGCAAGTTGATATTAAACTAATAGACTAAGACTCTTGTCCCTTAGATGATAGGATAGTTTAGAATTTATTTGTTTCGATTATTGTTTCTCAGAGTTCAAATTTGGAAATTCCATATTTTGACGACATTCAAAAGGTAAGTTTTCTAATTGCAGGAGATTATTAGTAAGACCTGGAACACATAGACACTAAGAGAAAAGGAGATTCGTAGAGAAAATTAAAATGTTGTTTCGGACATTTCTTCTTTTAGTGAAGAAAACGTAAAAAATGAGCGTCATCAAAATGTTGTTTGAGATTCCGATCGCAGGAAGGAATTGAGTTCGTTTTGGTAGCAATTTTTGAGTTTTAGGAGCGTAAAAAAAGAAGTCAAGTCTTGACTTTTTTGGTTCGTTTTTGCGTCAAGGCAAAAATGAACAAGCAGGAAGAAGTCCTCAGTTATATTACCCCTAATCTTTAACAGACTTCCTTTTATTACATGTAATTAACGGTTAAGCATAATATTCATTTAACTTTCACTAGTGAAAAAACTGATTAATACACACACCTATTATATAGGAGCATTTTTAATGCTATTTTCATTCACTTTAAATGCGCAAGACTTTGTGCATTTAAAGGATGGAACTATTGTAGAATGTCATATTACAGAAATAAGTGATTTTATACTCTATGCAGATGTTCACGACGATCCTTATTCTGCAACCTTTTTTTCTGATGATGTAGCTTTCTTAAAAATAGATCCTAAGAATAGTCTCATTATTCGTCAATTAAAACGAGGTGTTAGGCAAGCAATTAAATACGCGAATCCAATTGGCGAAAACTCAGTTTTTGGTTTCTATTTTGGAATGCCTAGCGATTCGCTACTCAGTAACAAAAGCAACAAAATACTATACCGCACAGACAGTCTTGGAAATCCAATATTGGTTCCTTACGACCCTATGGATACTGATTTTTCGACACGATTAAAAAGTTTAGCAAAAAGCCTAGGCGGAACATCTTTAGCTTGGCTAATTGGAATGTGATTTATCGTGAGACGGAAAAGGTAAAACGTGAGAAGGAAGTCGGAAGACAAAAGAAGTTGCGGCCTTCGACAGGCTGAGGATGACAAATGAGGAGACTGTGGAGTCAGAAAAAATCAGTAGTTAGAGAAGTTAGGCAACAGTTTTATTTTTTGTCAGGATGAGGCACTCGAATCCCACACAACAATTTTCAAGCAAAGCATTATTCAAACTTCACTAGGACTTGATTTTTTTCTACAGCAATTCCTTTTTCTACTTCAATAGATTTTACAATCGCATAGGTAGGAGATTTAATAATATTCTCCATTTTCATTGCTTCAAGCACAAACAAACCATCGCCTTTAGAAATTTGCTGACCAGGTTCAACCAAAATATTCAAAACCAACCCTGGCATAGGAGCTTTAACCTCATTCACCTTTTGGCTGTTCATATTCTCCATTCCCAATTGCTTCAATAAAGCATCGTACTTATCTTCTATAGAAATGGTAAGCTCTTGATTATTCACTTTAAGAATACAAAACTTGTCTTCTTTGTTTAACTCAACCAACTCAATAGTAAACGATTTATGCTCGTGTATTAAATGATGTACAGAACCTTGCTTCGCTAAATCCATATCAAAAGAATCTCCATTTACGGTTCCTTTTAATCCCTTGTCATCAGAGAAATTGAATTCAAATTCTTGGTCATTTACTTTGGCCTTGTACATAATGAGAATGCTTTGTTAGTATATGCCAAAGATAACCTATTTTAGTCGAGCAAATCAAAGAAAAAAACATGGCTCTTATAGAAGAATTAAACGCTCAAGGAAATAAACTTTTTAAACACAGATCAAAACTACCTATCCCCTTTGCAGTAATTGGTTTAGCATTATATATTTACACTATTTACTTTGGAAACGAAGAAGAGCATACTCTTGCATTCGAAATCTCATGCTTGGCTGTTGGATTGCTAGGGCAACTAATTCGCGCGATTACTTTGGGCTATACACCTAGAGGAACTTCAGGCAGAAACACCCACGGACAAGTTGCAGAATCCTTAAACACGAAAGGAATGTACAGCATAATGAGAAACCCTCTTTACTTAGGGAATTTCTTTATGTGGTTTGCCATTATTCTTTTCATCAATATAAACTGGTTTAGTATATTTTACATCATGTGCTTTTGGATGTATTACGAACGTATCATTTTTGCTGAAGAAAACTTTCTGCGAAACAAGTACGGCGAACCGTATGTAAACTGGACTTTAAAAACACCTATTTTCCTTCCTCGCTTAAGCGGATGGAAAAAACCAGACTTATTTTTCTCTTTCAAAAACGTACTTAAAAGAGAATACAGTGGCTTTTTTGCACTATTCTTTACCTTTACATTATTCGATTTAGTAGAAAATTTTGCTAGACATTCCGTTTGGAAATTAGATCCATTTTGGATATACGCACTGCTTACTAGTGGAATAATCACATTGATCCTTAGAACACTTAAAAAGAAAACCAAAATTCTAAATGTATCTGGAAGGTAGAAATAGAGAATTCAGGAGAAAGAAGATAGTGTGTTTTTGTCAGGCTGAGGCTCTCGAAGCATCCCTACCTAGAGAACAACTGTTTACCTCAAATTGTAACCTTTCGAGTAACCTCAAGATGACAATTGGGTTTGTTTTTTTGTCAGGCTGAGGCACTCGAAGCCCAGCTAGCAATAATTCTTCATCCCTCTTTTTCAAATCATTAAATTTTCAAATCCTTTTCCGTCTTTAATTGAATTTGACTAAAAGACCATTTTGACAATAAAAAAAATTACCATGAAAAACATAAGCATACTTTCAATAGCCTTATTAAGTTTCAGTTCGTGTTCAGTTCTTCAAAAAGGACATAACATCCAACTAGATGAAGCTCTTTTAGAAAGCCCTAAAATTACAGAGAGAGCGTACTATCACGAATCTACAGAACGCATAAACGACTTACTACATACAAAACTAAGCGTGTCGTTCGATTGGGAAAAGAAACATCTTTTAGGAGAGGCCACCTTAGATTTCAAACCGTATTTCCACTCTCAAAACTCGGTGACTATTGATGCGAAAGGATTCGATATTCACCAAATTGCATTGGTAAACCAAAACGGATCTAAAACAGATTTAGATTACAAATACAACGACCTACAAATCACCGTAGATTTAGATCGTTTTTATAATCGCAACGAAACCTATACGCTATATATAAACTACACCGCAAAGCCAGACGACTTACTTATTGAAGGTGGTGATGCAATTACGGATGCAAAGGGACTTTACTTTATTAATCCTGATGGCAGCGAAGACAAACCTATGCAAATATGGACGCAAGGAGAAACAGAGTCTAGCTCTTGCTGGTTTCCTTGCATAGACAAGCCTAACGAGCGTTGTACGCAAGAAATTGCTATTACGGTACAAGATAAATACACCACTCTTTCTAACGGAATCCTAACAAACTCTACTGCTAACAATAACGGTACTAGAACCGATCTTTGGATTCAAAAGAAAGAACACGCTCCTTATTTATTTATGATGGCTGTTGGAGAATTTTCTATCACCGAAGATAAATGGAGAGGTCTTGACGTAAACTACTATGTTGAGCCAAAAGAAGAAAAGCACGCACAACGTATTTTTGGTAAAACGCCCGAAATGATGGAGTTCTATTCTCAACTTTTAGGATTTGATTATCCATGGGAAAAATATTCGCAAATTATTGTGCGCGATTATGTTTCCGGAGCCATGGAAAACACCACTGCCGTAATACACGGTGAATTTGTGTATTCCGATGAAAGAGAGTTTTTAGACGACCCAAACGAAATGATTATTGCACACGAGTTATTTCACCATTGGTTTGGCGATTGGGTTACCTGTGAATCGTGGCCAAACTTACCACTTAACGAAGGTTTCGCGACTTACGGAGAGTATTTATGGATGGAAGGAAAATACAGTGCAGATGAGGCGGCACACTACATTCACAGCGACTTAAAACAATACTTAAACGAATCTACACGTAAGCAAGTAGACCACATTCGTTTCGACAACGAAAACCCGAACCATATGTTCGACAGCCATTCCTATGCAAAAGGTGGTCGGATTTTACACATGTTACGCTATGCTATTGGAGATGATGCCTTTTTTAATGGTTTAAAATATTACCTAACAGAATACGCAAATCAGGCAGTAGAAGTTCACCAATTACGATTGGCAATGGAGTATATCTCTGGACAAGACCTCAATTGGTTTTTCAATCAATGGTTCTTAGCATCAGGACATCCACAAATTTCTGTTGAGCAGACTATTGAGGATAATAGAGTTTCACTTACAATAAGTCAAAATCAATCGCTCGAAACAACTCCCTTGTACCGTATTCCTTTAGAAATTGGGATTTACGAAAATGGAGTCATAAAACGATTTACTATTGAATTGAATAAGCAAGAAGAGGAGTTTGTTTTCAAAACTTCAAGCAAAGCGGAACTAGTTATTTTTGATGCCGATCATTATTTATTAGCAGATATAAGTTTCGATAAAACAGACGAGCAATGGATGTATCAGCTTAAAAATGCACCGCATTATTTCGATCGCATGGAAGCGGTTGATAGCTTAGCAAATAGCACAAATTTTGCCATGCAATCTAATGCCGTAAAAATGGCTCTAAACGATTCTTTCTGGGCTATTAAAACACAAGGTTTAGAATACTTCGAAAAAGCAGATCCTCGTACAAAAGGAACCTTAGAAGGTGTACTTATTAAAATCGCTTCTACAGATGTAAAATCTGATGTACGAACTGCGGCTATTTATTGCTTAAGTACTTATTTTGATCAAGATGAAAATGTACCGAATAGAGAACACGATAAGCTATACTCAAAACTAGTAAAAGACCCTTCTTATATTGTAGCTGGAGAAGCATTAAGAGCTTTACAATTTGTAGAACCTACTTTAGCATACAAACAGGCAAAAGAAGAACTATCTACTGCGAAAAAAGAATTAAAAGAAACTGTTATATACACCATTGCTAAAAATGGAGATGCCAGCGACAGCGATTTAATTCATAACGAATTTAACAAAGCTACTGGATTTGAAACCGTAGGAATGACATATAATTTGATTAGCTTTTTAGAAAAACAAAAACCTACTGACAATTCAATAATTCTACAAGAAATTCAATCTAAAATAACTTCTTTAGAACTGTGGTATCAAAGGTATTATACACTTAAAATGCTAAAAGAATATACTAGCGAAAACACTGTATTTAACACCTCTGTTAGCAAATTATACCAAAGCATACTAGAAGTAGAAAAGGACGAAAAAGTATTAATGTACTTGGGAGTGAAATAATTGAATTCTCAAAAAATAGATTCAAAAAAAGCCCTTGCAAATGCAAGGGCTTTTTTAATGCTAAAATATCCCCTTTTGAGATTTTAAAAAATCCTCATACCCTTTATCCATAGGTAAATCTGGTCGTTTTGAAGCATTCACTGCTAAAGCGTCACAGCGTTCATTTTCTGGATGATTATTATGCCCTTTTACCCATTGG
>CAJJAI010000031.1 GCA_905182215.1 Flavobacteriales bacterium UBA6772
ATAGTTTTTTCATAGCACCAAAAGTTTAGTAAAGACCAAAGGGGTCTTTAATTTATAGGTGTAAAATTATCTTAAAATCAAGTTACTACCAAAAAAATAACCCCCTCAAAAACCCCCTCAATTATTGAAAATAGTACTTTTAGTAGCTTTTTTAGTGATTTGAAGTTGTTGAGCCAATTTTTAGTTTTTTTTAAAACAAAAAAAGAGCCGCTAAAAGCGGCTCTTTAATATCTGTATTTTAAAAGTGTTACATCACAATAATAGACTTGGTAACGCTCAGTCCGTTTTCTAATTCAATTTTCATAAGGTAATAACCTGCATCTAAATTCGAAATGTTGAATTCAATTTTCGAGGATGCATTAGAAATAACCATTAGTTCTTTACCATCCATTTGCATTATAGAAATGGTTTCTATTTGCAAACCACCAGCGTTAATTTTAATTTTATCTACTGCAGGGTTAGGGTAAATAAGAATACGGTTTGTCAATTCTTCGAATCCAATTCCAAACTCTAAACAAGAACCATCGTCTACAATAGCATCAATATTATAATTAGAGGCAGTAGGATCTGTACAACCAAGCTCCAAAGATTGATCGCAAGCAGCAATAAAGCTTACAGTTTCACCATCGCCAAAGTCTGCACCCGCAACTACGACTTCTCCACACACAACAATACTATATCCTTCCGAAGTTAATCCATCGCCATAAGTATCGTTAATTTCGAATGTATAGAAGGTATTTGGATTCATACAGTATGTGTCTGTATATATTTGATCGGAATCTAGAGAAGATCCATTAACTTGATCTACTATCTCACCCAATGAATTTGTAAGTACCCAAGATGTTTCGTTTGCATAATAATCGGTAGCCAAGTTAATTTGTACTTCCGAACTTTCAGCAGAACAGTTTGGACTTGTAAGATTTACTATATAACTTGCCATAAAACCATCTAAAGATAAAGCGTTTAATGAGATCGAGTACTCCGCTCCTAATAGGGCATCAACATTTAAAGTTACAGGAAGAGTGATTAGAGTTTGACCGTTTATCTCTATAGGGTCAAAGGAAATTTGATTTGCATTTAAACTTAAAGAAACGAAATCTGTTGAAACAGCTACTGATCCACTTTCACAGGCTGCATGACCTATATTATCTAATACAAAAGTAACATCAACAGTTTCGCCTAGCATAACAGTAGAAATCCCACTGGAAAGGCTGTAAGAACTAAACTCAAGTGAAGGCGCATTTACCACAAAACTATTACTTGTAATCCATTCTGTTCCTTCTGCATCTACAATCGTAAATTCTAAAGTAACCATTTCTTGATCAGAAAAATTACCGTTTAAGACTACAGTTACCAAGTCGTTTAATTCTAAAGAAGTTTCAGCAGTCAATAAATCCTCATTAATTGGGTTTTGACTAACTATAACATTCGGATTTAAAGAAGACACTGTAACAGATAAACCAGTAGCATCTACCGAACCATAATTCTGTAAATTCATGTTTACCAGAAAAGTCTCATTATACTCAACTTCGTTATTTCCAGAAACACCATCGTTTATAGAAATTGAAGAACAAGCAACATATGGAGCATTAGTACTCATCATATTAATTATCCCCATATACACTTGCTTATTCTGCTTAGTAGCAACAACATCAAGTGCGTCCATAGTGCTCAATGGATCGAAACTCAAAGTTACACTTCCTGTTTCATCTGTATATAATGCATCTAAAAGAATTCCATTCTGGCTTATGGCAACGTAGGTATATTGTTCGGTGGCAACAGAAACCGAAGACATTCCTATAGCAAGAGCTTCCGGATGAGAAACCGTCAATTCTGAAGGCATTCCATAATAAGTAAGTACCGAAGGGTCTCCCATTAAGTGGTAAATCTCCCAATAATACTCAGTATTTCCACTTCCAGATTCTGTTACTGCCCAATTACCAGACTGCAATATTTGTCCTTGGGTAATAGACCAATCAGAAGTTTGTTCATTATTTTCATGGAAACTACAGTCATAAATTCCTAGACTTGTTTCATCATACGTAGGATTCGCAGAAACAGGTCCATTTCCTACACTCCAGTAATAATCCTCATCCCAAAGTGTATTATCAGAACCGCCAATATAACCAACAGCACCACCTTTAGATTTTCTTAGAAGAGCTTCTCCAAAACAAGTAACGCCATTAAATGTATTAGATTGACAACAATTACCAACCATTAAACCATATTGATCTTCGTTAGTAAGTCCATCTACATCAGACACATCAAAGCTAGGGTCTGACCAACCAGAAGGACCACAGTGAGCTGTGTAATTTGCAAAACCAACACCCTCGCTAACGTGCTCAATTATTGCAGTTTCAACATCATTTGTAGTAGTTTCTGGATACAAATAAACATATGGTGTTAAATTATGATCTTGATTAAAGTAATAATCAGCACCATAATTAATTTGACCATTACCATGAGTAGGTGCAAAATTACCATCAACCCCAGCAACTAATAAAACCTCTTCTAAATAACTAGGGTCAGTCATTGTAAACTGTTCGTATTGAATAGTTTTATCAATTTGAATATTTAATTCTGAACTCGTAGTTGCAGAAAAACGTCCAAAAATCATTTCTGGGAAATAATCTCCATTACCATCAAATTCACAATAATACATATCCGAAACATGATTTCCTGACTCGAAGCTTGGAATTTGCTCATGATCTCCTACAATAAGTAAATAAGTAGGCGCAGGATTTTCATCCGATGCATTGTCGTAGTACGACTGTACATAGGCTTTCATACTTTCAAAAGTAGACCCCACTTCTGTAGAACCTTTATAAGCCTCAATTACTTCAATTCCTTTTTTTGTTTTCCATTGGATAAACGACTGTAAGTCATCCTCAAACATTGGGTCAGAAAGAATAATCATTCGTGTAGTATTACTAGAAAAATTATTTTTTTCGCCTAAATCATTGTTGATTAATTTTGAAAAATTAATATCAAAATCTTGGGATTTTAGTGCTTTCGGAAGTGCTTTAATGTTGTTTTCGAAATTAACTCTAAACTCAATATTCTTTTGTACTCTAAGCTCATTACTTAATGGATTGTATGCTAAGGGTGCAATTTGTAAACGAGCTATAGATTTACCACGCATTGTACCTAAACGCTCAATGCTTATTAATTCTTGAGAATAAAAAGCATCTTTAGTATAGGTGTTTTCGTTATAAACAAAAGAAGCTTTTAGAGGGTCTTGATTTTTAAAAACCGAAGACTGAGAAGGGAAAACTTCTTGAGGGTAACCTAGAGCTGCAAGATCAGAAATAAATACATTTGAACTTAATAACTCTATCGATATATCGCCTGTTGAAGGAACTTCAATTAATTTACTAAAAACGGGTAAATCTGGATTCCCAATATCGTAAGGCTTAGTAAGTCCTTCAATCGTAAGTTGCGTATAAAGCTCATCCCTATTAGAGATATTACTGAATTCTACTTCACTAGTTGTAAAACTGAGATGCAATTGACTAGATGTACTCAATACTGTATTTATTGAGGACGTTTGGGCCGACAAACTAAGACTAGTAAGACAGATTATAAGTTGTAAAAATTTATTCATGGGTGTTTGTTTAGCGATTGTATAGCTAATAATATGCCAAAAAAAAACGCCTAATAAAGGCGTAAGTAATTTAATATAGAAACCTGATTACTAAGACAGTTGAATATTATTCACCACATCTATTAAACTATTGTGAGAAACTGAATAGAATGTATTCTTGCCAACACGTTCTGAGGTAAGGATTCTTTTATTTTTGAGCGTGTTTAAATGATGAGAAGCAATGGCTTGTTCAATATTTAAAGCATTAAAAATTTCGGTAACAGATAATTTAGGAGAGTTTTCTAAAAGCCTAATAATAGATATTCTTATTGGGTGGCCTAAAACTTTCAGCTTAGAAGCTGCAATCAAAAGTGCTTCAGATTTTAGATCTAATTCGGTGGTATTCATAATAGGGGGGTTTAAGGAACAAGTCAAATATACTCAAAAGTATTTAAACAGACTATATTTCTTTACGCAAACGTGCAACTGGAATATTTAGCTGCTCTCGGTATTTAGCAACCGTTCTACGCGCAATAGGATATCCTTTTTCAATTAGCATATCCATAAGCTTAGCATCTGTAAGAGGTTTAGATTTACTTTCAGCGTTAATTACCTCATTCAAAATCATCTTAATCTCTTTGGTAGACACATCTTCGCCTTGATCATTTTTCATAGACTCCGAAAAGAAATGTTTAATTAAAAAGGTGCCGTAAGGCGTGTCAACATACTTACTATTTGCAACCCTCGAAACGGTAGAAATGTCCATTTCTACTTTCTCTGCAATATCTTTCAAAATCATTGGTCTTAATGACTTCTCATCACCCGAAAGAAAAAACTCTTGCTGGTAATTCATAATAGAAGTCATAGTAAGCATTAAGGTTCTGTGTCGCTGACGAATTGCGTCAATAAACCACTTAGCAGAATCTAATTTTTGCTTTACGAATGTAACAGCATCATTTTGGGTTTTATCAGACTTATCTTTGGTTTCTTTATAACCTTGTAACAATTCTTTAAACCCACTGTTTACTCTAAGTTCGGGAATCATACCGGTATTCATTACCAAATCTAATTCTCCGTTGATGATAGAAATTCTGAAATCGGGAATAATATGTTGAATTATTCTACTAGAAGGAAACAAAGCTGAACCTGGCTTTGGATTAAGCTTAGATATATCTTTTAAGGATTTTTTTAGTAGATCCTCAGAAATAGATAATTTCGATATTAATTTATCGTAATGTTTTTTAGACAAGGCATTAAAGTGGTTTTCAACAATTTCTAAAGAAATTGACACAACTTCACTTGCTTGCCTTTTACGAAGCTGAATAAGCATGGTTTCTTGCAAATTTCTTGCACCAACTCCTAAAGGTTCGAAATCTTGAATTACTTTTAACACCTCTTCAAGTTCACTTAAATCGGTTGAAATATTTTGTGTAAAAGCTAAATCGTCTACAATAAGAGACAAGTCTC
>CAJJAI010000032.1 GCA_905182215.1 Flavobacteriales bacterium UBA6772
TTTCCTGGACGACTTGGAGCTTAAATGAAAGAGAGTAGTCTTTTTGGGTCCGCTTGATAGGACCAATGGTAGTAGCTGTTTTCATAATACACTGTTTTTTGTGTATCGCTATTTTAGGACTGGACAAATTTTAAAACAAAAAAGCCCTCTCGAAATCGAGAGGGCTTTTTTTATATGAATTGAAAACTTACTTTTTCATTACAAAGTCTTCCATAAACTTCGTGGTATAATTTCCAGATCTATAGTCTGGGTTATCCATTAATTGTAAGTGAAAAGGAATAGTCGTTTTCACTCCTTCAATAACAAACTCTCTAAGCGCTCTTTTCATCTTCTCTATAGCCTCGTCTCTAGTTTGCGCAACTGTAATTAGTTTGGCAATCATAGAGTCGTAATATGGAGGTATTGTATAACCTGCATATACATGCGTGTCTACACGAACTCCGTGTCCGCCAGGGGCATGATAGGTAGTAATTTTACCAGGACAAGGTCTAAATCCATTATGAGGATCTTCGGCATTAATTCTACATTCAATAGCATGTGCTTTTGGTTCGTAGTTTTCGCCTGAAATAGGGATTCCTGCGGCTACCTTAATTTGCTCAGCAATTAAATCGTAGTTTATAACCTCTTCGGTAACTG
This sequence comes from Flavobacteriales bacterium UBA6772, assembly GCA_905182215.1. GTDB lineage: Bacteria > Bacteroidota > Bacteroidia > Flavobacteriales > UBA7430 > UBA6772. Next base: position 637 of record CAJJAI010000032.1, read on the forward strand.
GATGCTCTACTTGAATACGGGTATTCATTTCCATAAAATAGAAATTTCTATCCTTATCAACCAAAAACTCTACAGTACCAGCTCCTTCGTATTTAACGGCTTCGGCAGCTCTTACAGCTGCGGCACCCATTTTTTTACGAAGTTCCTTAGTCATAAATGGCGAAGGTGCTTCTTCTGTTAGCTTTTGATGTCTTCTTTGTACAGAACAATCTCTTTCTGATAAATGACAAGCCTTCCCATTTGAATCTCCAATAATTTGAATTTCTATATGGCGTGGTTCCAAAATCAACTTCTCCATATACATGGCATCGTTTCCAAAAGCTGCGGCTGCTTCTTGACGAGCAGAATCCCAAGCATTTTGAAAATTAGCTAATTCGCTAACAGCACGCATTCCTTTACCACCACCACCGGCAGTAGCTTTTAGCATCACTGGAAAGCCCATTTCAATCGCGAGTGCTTCAGCTTCTTCGTAGGTCTCTAAAATACCTTCAGAACCTGGAATAGTAGGAACCTTTGCCGCTTTCATTGTAGCTTTTGCATTGGCTTTATCTCCCATTCCATCAATCATCTCTGGAGAAGCTCCAATAAATTTGATGTCGTTTTCTTCACATATCTTAGAGAAATTAGAATTCTCAGCTAAAAACCCATAACCTGGATGTATAGCATCAGCATTCGTAATTTCTGCAGCAGCAATAATATTTGGTATTTTCAGATACGAATCTGCACTACTGGCAGAGCCAATACACACAGCTTCGTCTGCAAATTTAACGTGTAAACTATCTACATCAGCAGTAGAATACACTGCAACCGTTTTGATTCCCATTTCTCTAGCGGTACGTATAACGCGAAGAGCAATTTCACCACGGTTGGCGATTAGAATTTTTTTAAACATCGTCATCCTTTCTAGTTATAATTTACGATGGATCTACCAAAAATAATGGTTGATCGTATTCGATAGGACTCATATCGTCTACCAATACTTTTACAATTGTACCTGAAACTTCAGATTCAATTTCGTTGAATAATTTCATTGCTTCCACAATACAAACTACCGAACCTACGGATACCTCTTCTCCAACACTTACAAATGAAGCCTTATCTGGAGATGCTTTGCGATAAAAAGTCCCAATCATTGGAGACTTAATAGTCAAGTATTTAGACTCTTCGTCTTCTGAAGGAGCCGAAGAAGATGGAGTTGAATCTACAGCAGGCGCCATAGGCATGGCCATTTGAGCCATCCCAGGAGCAGCAACAGGAATCTGTTGAACGATCGTTTCTACCAATGCATCGCCTCTACCTTTTTTAGGTGGAGTTTTAATCGAAATTTTGATGTCTCCAATTTCCAAGTCAACTTCACTTGCACCTGACTTTGCAACGAACTTAATAAGTTCTTGAATTTCTTTAAGATCTAATGCCATAACAATATATAGTTAAAGTTTTTATTCTTTTTAATATGCCCATTTAAGGTAGATAGAACCCCATGTAAAACCACCTCCAAAGGCAGCTAATACAATGTTATCACCTTTCTTTAATTTATCTTCCCATTCCCATAAACACAATGGGATAGTGCCGTTTGTTGTATTTCCGTATTTCTGGATATTCAACATTACCTTATCTGTTCCCACACCCATTCTGCGTGCAGTTGCATCTATAATACGTTTGTTGGCTTGATGTGGAACTAACCAGGCAATATCATCGCCAGTTAAGTTGTTACGTTCCATAATATCTGCAGATACATCTGCCATATTGGTCACTGCAAATTTAAATACAGTTTTACCATCTTGATAAATGAAATGCTCTTTTGCATCTACAGTTGCATGAGTTGAGGGTCTAAGAGAACCTCCAGCTTTCATGTGTAGATAATCACGCCCAGAACCATCACTTTTCAAAATTGAATCCTGAATTCCTAAGCCTTCTTCATTTGGTTCGAGTAAAACTGCACCAGAACCATCACCAAAAATCACACAAGTTTGTCTATCAGTATAATCCACAATAGACGACATCTTGTCTGCTCCTACAACAATTATCTTTTTATAAGAACCTGTTTCGATGTATTTAGAAGCCGTATCTAAGGCAAAAAGGAAACCTGAACAAGCCGCCATTAAGTCGAAACCAAAAGCATTTTTAGCACCTACTTTATCTGCAATAATACATGCAGTAGCAGGAAACAACATATCAGGTGTGGCTGTTGCACAAATAATCAAGTCGATTTCTTCGGCTTTCATATTCTTCTTTTTTAATAAGCCTTTTATAGCGTTTGCTCCAAGATCAGAACTAGCGAGTCCTTCCCCTTTTAATATTCTTCTCTCTTTAATCCCTGTACGAGAAGTAATCCATTCGTCGTTGGTGTCTACCATAGTAGACAACTCTTCGTTGGTTAACTTATACTCGGGAGTCCAAGCGTTAACTCCTGTTATAGCTGCTGTAATTTTACTCATCCTTGAAAAGCTATTTTAATTTTATCTGACAGTTTAGCGTCAATCACTTCTGCAGTATGCAGAAGCATATTTTTTATAGCCTTGGCATTCGAAATACCATGACCTATCATTACAGTACCATTTACTCCTAATATAGCTGTGCCACCGTAATTTTCGTAATTGAATCTATCGAAATATTCGTCTTTTATACCGCGCTTTTTAGTAAGTGCATAAAAAGCCTCTGCTTGTTTAAGCACAATATTTCCGGTAAAACCGTCACAAACAATAACGTCTGCACTCTCGTTAAACAAGTCACGCCCTTCTACATTACCAACAAAATTAAACTCTTCAGAATCTTTCATCAGGTTGTATGCTACCTGAGTAAGCAGATTCCCTTTTCCTTCTTCTTCCCCTATATTTAATAAGGCAACTTTAGGATTAGAAATACCGTGAACATGTTCGGCATAAAGCGAACCTAAAATAGCAAACTGATTGAGTACATCTGGTTTACAGTCGGCATTAATACCAACATCTAACAATAAACCAACACCGCCATTTTCTTTAGGAAGTATACTTGTGATTGAGGGTCTGATAACCCCTGTAATAGATTTGATGGTGTAAAAAGCACCCACAAGCATAGCTCCAGAATTTCCGGCACTTGCAAATCCATCAATTAAACCTTCTTTCATTAAATGAAATCCGATTGAAATCGACGACTTTGGCTTTTTCACAAAAGCTTTTGTAGGATGTTCACCCATACCAATTAGGTCTGGAGCATGTACAATTTCGAATTTATTCGAGTCTACATTTTCCAATACTAGCTCAGCTTTAATTTTCGATTCATCGCCAATTAAAACCAAAGTAGCGGTATTTTCTAGCTCTTGCAGAGCTAACACCGCACCTTTAATAGTTGCAGAAGGCGCAAAATCGCCCCCCATTACATCGAGTCCTATTCTCATTTATCTGAAAAATAAAAATGTAGATTTAAACCTTTAAAACAGGGTCTAAATCTACATAAAATCTTTGTACGTACAGTAAAACAGGATAAAAAAATCGCTCAGAGCGAAAAATTACGCTGCAATGAATACTATGCGATAACTACGTTACCTTTGTAGTACATTTTCCCTTCGTGCCAGTAAGCTCTGTGGTATAAGTGAGCTTCACCAGTAGTAGAACAAACAGCAACAGTAGGAGCTACTGCTTTGTAGTGAGTTCTTCTTTTGTCACGTCTTTGCTTCGATATTTTTCGTTTAGGATGTGCCATTTTGCCTTATTCTTTATCCGTTAATAAATCTTTTAATGCCGACCAACGAGTATCAACATCTTCTTCTTCGTTTTGCTCTAGGTATTCTTCAATCTTTAACAAGGCTTCTTTATCGCATACTTGCCCATTTTCTTCTTGGTCGTGAACCCTTCTTGTAGGTAAAGCCAAAATGATGGTTTCGTATACCATATGAGAGATGTCTAGTTCATGTTCGTTATCCCCTAATATGAGAACATCGTCAGTATTGTTAAAGTCTTCATGAGAAAATTTTATTATTCTCATATCTTGATAATCTAAAGGAAGATCTAAATCTCCTCCACATTTATCACAAAGACTGTTCACAAGTCCAGTAACCTGAAACTGAAGCTCCATCAAATTCGATCTTTTCGTTAAAGTCAAATCGATTTGAAGCTTTCCATCTTCCAATTCAGTATTGTCAAATTCTTTAAAGAACGCTCCGTCAACCTTAAAGCCGTATGAATGATCGCCTAATTTAAGACCTTGTAGAGGTATGATAAAATCAGAAAGCACATTCATTCCTTTTAGTTTTTCGGTTTGCAAAGATAGAAATAATTTTTGTTAATAAAACTATTACTACTGAGTCAAAATCACAATATTTTAAATACTGCGGTTATTTTTATTTTGAATGCCACTTTTTAGTGGATTGAGGTGAAACAGCTAAAGAGTTTTCATTTAACTGATTATACTCCATTTTATTTTTATACAAGCTACAAGCAGCATATACTGCCTCTCTAAACGAAGATTCTTGCGCTTCGTTCTTACCCGCTAAATCGTAAGCTGTACCATGGTCAGGAGAAGTTCTAACCACAGACAATCCTGCAGTAAAATTCACTCCTTTATTAAACGAAAGCGTCTTAAAAGGAATTAAACCTTGATCGTGATACATCGCCAAAACAGCATCAAATTGCTTATAAGTATCTGAAGCAAAGAAACCATCTGCAGAATAGGGTCCGTAAACCAGCTTCCCTGAATCGAATGCCTGCTTAACCGCAGGCTTGATGATTTCCTCATCCTCCTTACCTATTACGCCTTTATCGCCGCTGTGGGGATTTAAGCCTAGTACCGCAATTTTAGGATTTCTAATATTAAAATCCTGTTTAAGCGAATTGTAAATTTGCTCAATTTTATGCGTAATTTTTTCTTCTGAAATTGTTGAAGCAACTTCTGCAATAGGAATATGACCAGTAACAACACCCACTCTAAGTGCGTCTGCCACCATAAACATCAATGCATCTCCACCTTCAAATTCTTTTGCCAAATACTCTGTATGACCTGGGAAATTAAATTCTTCTGACTGAATATTGTGTTTATTGATAGGCGCGGTAACTAGAGCGTCTACTTCACCATTCTTAAGCGCCGCCACAGCAGCTGTAAGAGACTTCAATGCGTATGTACCACCTTCGGCAGTTTCCTGCCCTAAATTCAAGGCCACGTCTTCAGTCCAACAACTTATTAGGTTTGTTTTTTTAGGCATCAACTTGGCATTAGGACGCACAAAATTGAAGCTAAAATCCTTCATTTCCATCGCTTTTTGATACGCCATGGCAAACTTTGAAGAAGCATAAACAACCGGAGTACATAGATCTAAAATTCTAGTATCGGAAAAAGCTTTCATGATTACCTCTAAGCCAATTCCGTTTATATCACCTACCGAAATACCTAATCGTATTTTCTTTGGGTTTTGCTCTTGTTCATTTCTCATTGTATATATATTGAAGGTTGAAAATTGAAGGTTGAAGGTTATTTAGTCTACATAATCCTCAAACGTCAACAACTAACCATTACTTCTCTTAGATAAATAATCGAATAAGATACGAACCCCAGAACCTGTACCCCCTTTTAAACGGTAATGATCATCTCCAGAAAGGAAAGCAGGACCCGCGATATCTAGATGCATCCAAGGGTAGCTTGTAAAGTGTTCTAAGAATTTACCTGCCGTAATTTGACCTGCTTCTGCAGGACCTAAATTGGTCATGTCTGCAATATCAGACTTTAATAAATCTTTATACTCATCCCAGAAAGGCATCATCGCTAAACGCTCGTAAGTATAATGACCACTTTCGTTTAAATCTTTTTCTACTTCCTCTCCTGCGTTACCCATAGCAACAATTCCATACTGACCGATGGCTCTTACTGCCGCTCCTGTTAGAGTAGCAAAATCAAACACCAATTCAGGATCGTATTTCTTCGCATAACACAATGCATCCGCTAAGACCAAACGCCCTTCAGCATCAGTATTTAAAACCTCTACAGAAGTATTATCCATCATATGAATTACATCGCCTGGCGCGTAAGCATTACCACCTGGACGGTTTTCTGTAGCTGGAATTAAACCCACCACATGTATGGGTAAATTAGCTTTTGCGATCGCATAAAATATTCCTACTACCGATGCACCTCCACCCATATCACATTTCATGATATCCATAGAGTTGGCTGTAGGTTTTAAACTCAAACCGCCGGTATCGTACACAATACCTTTACCAACTAAAACAATAGGTTTTGAATTGATTGCATTTTCGGGTTTATGGGTAAGGACATTAAACGTTGGAGGCTCAATAGCCCCTTTATTTACCGCTAATAAACCACCCATTTTAAGCGATTCAATTTGCTTTTTATGTAAAACCTCAACTTTAAATCCTGCTTGCTTACCCAATCTTTCCATTTCTTCGGAAAACTTAATAGCTGTAAGGAAAGACAAAGGTTCATTTACCAAATCTCTAGCGTAAAGCGTACCATCTACAAGCGCATTTATGTCTTGTATAGCTTCGTCTTCGGCTTGTATGAGGATAGATTTTAAGCTGTTTTTCTTTTTAGCAGCTTCTGTAAAGTATTTCAAAAACTGATAATTAGCCAAAGCCATTCCTTCGGCAACAAAAAGAGATAAATCGCTATCGGACGCAGAAACAAGTGCTACCTCTTCAAACTTTAAAGAATTGAGCTTTTTAGCAAGTACAGCACCTCTTTCTCTCGCTTTTTCAAGACTTTTACTTTCTGTTTTCTGCTCTTTAAAACACTCTATAAAAATTGTACGAGTGTATTGATTTACGGAAACTGAGAGCTGCTCATGAGCCAATTCTTTAGCTACAAATTCAAGCTCTTGCTCACTTAAACCAAACTTTGACCAATCGGAATCTGGAGTTCCTAAAACTACTAAATGAGTAGTTGGAGATTGCTCCGTAACTTTATGTATAATACTGTACATTTTTTCTTAATTTTGAGCTGTAAAAATAGGCATTTTAATGGAGACACAGAAGCTATTAGATAGCGCAATGAAATTTGAATCTTTAAGCGCAGAAGAAGGCGTTTATCTTTTCGAAAATGCGGCTACCCCAGACTTAATGTTTGTGGCAAATGAATTAAGAAAAAAACAAGTACCTAGCAATAAAGTTACTTGGATTATTGACCGAAACGCCAACACTACCAATGTGTGTAATGCAAATTGTAAGTTTTGTAATTTCTTTAGAATTCCGGGACATAAAGAAGCTTACATCACTACCATAGAAGAATATACTCAAAAAATTGAGGAAACTATTCGCTATGGCGGAGAGCAATTACTTCTACAAGGAGGGCATCATCCAGATTTGGGCTTGGACTTTTACTGCGATATATTTCGTCAGATAAAAAAGAAATTCCCTGCAATTAAGCTACATGCTTTAGGGCCTCCAGAAATTGCCCATATCAGTAAGATTGACGGGAAGTCTCATAGAGAAGTCTTAGAAACCTTAATTGAAGCCGGACTAGATAGCTTACCCGGAGCAGGAGCAGAAATTTTAGACGACCGAGTTCGTAGAATGATTTCGAAAGGTAAATGTGGTGCTCAAGAGTGGTTAGATGTTATGCGTGTTGCTCATCAACTAAACCTCACTACTTCGGCTACTATGATGTTTGGTCATATAGAAACTACCTTGGAACGCTTTGAGCATTTAGTGAAAATCAGAGAAGTTCAGTCTGAAAAACCAGCCGATGCAAATGGTTTCCTTGCTTTTATCCCATGGCCTTTTCAAGACGATGGAACCTTACTGAAACGTGTTAAAGGGATTACCAATAATGTAGACGGCGACGAATACATTAGAATGATAGCACTCTCTAGAATTATGCTTCCTAACGTAAAAAACATTCAAGCATCGTGGTTAACTGTTGGTAAAGCCGTTGGACAAATGTGCTTACACGCAGGAGCAAACGACTTTGGTTCTATCATGATTGAGGAAAATGTAGTTTCGGCTGCTGGAGCTCCTCATAGATTCACCTCCCTAACCATACAAGATGCTATTAGAGAAGCTGGTTTTGAACCACAATTAAGAACGCAACAATACGAGTACAGAGCCATTCCAGAAATTATGGAAGAACAGGTGATTGATTATTAGTTCAGGAGACAGAATACAGAAGTCAGGAGATTGATTCTTATTTTTCAGTACAGTCTTTCAATGACTTTTTTGACTGCAAGACTATTTTGACAAAAAAATGAGCATATGTTTACAGGTATTATTGAAGAATTAGGCGTAGTAAAAAATATTGTAAAAGAGAGTGGAAACATTCATTTTACGCTAGAAGCTGCAATGTGTCCTGAATTGAAAATAGATCAAAGCGTAGCGCATAATGGTGTTTGCTTAACGGTGGTTTCCATAAAAGACAATTGCTATACGGTAACTGCTATTCAGGAAACGCTCACTAAAACCAACCTTGGTAGTTTAGCTATTACTGATGTAGTGAATTTAGAACGCTGCATGAAAATGGGTGGCCGATTAGATGGGCATATTGTACAAGGTCATGTAGATAAAACAGCCATTTGTACCGAAGTAAAAACAGAAGATGGAAGTTGGGTGTTTAGTTTTGAATACGATAAAAACTCTCCATCAGAAGTAACTGTAGAGAAAGGATCAATTACTGTAAATGGAACGAGCTTAACTGTTGTAAATTCTAAAGACAATAGTTTTTCTGTTTGTATAATTCCTTATACTTACGAGAATACATGCTTTAAGAATATTAAAAAAGGTGATACGGTAAATTTAGAATTTGATATTATCGGGAAGTATGTTGCCCGTATGATGAACACTTAAAAAACTACTACTCTAGTACTTTTAGATGAATAATTTTATTAAGCTAAAAAAGGGACTCAAAATGAGTCCCTTTTTTTATATCTGATAAATTCAAATCACTATTTAAATAAGTGAACTGAACCTTTATAAATATCAACCTCTTCGGTTACTTTATTCCCTACTTCTAACACATAGAAATAAACACCTTCGGCAAGCTCATCGTTTTGATGGCTCGATTGTCCATCCCACCATTTATCATCTAAACCATAGTTACCACTTCTGTATACTTCAGCACCCCAACGGTTGTAAATACTCATGTTGGCGTAACTATAATACTCTGATGTCAATCCATCAACAAATAGTAAATCGTTAATATCATCGGCATTAGCCGTAATAACATTGGGTACAGTAAGGTCGCACATAAACAAAACATCAAACTCTATGGTAGAATCGCAGGCAGTATAAGCCAATGTATATTCTCCATATTCTGTTACCGTCATACTCGTTTCTTGTCCTAATGGATTCGAGAAATTAGCGAAACTAGGCCCAGAAACTTGCATCCAACCCACTTCTAAACCGAAAGATTCAACAAACATATTGGCTTCCATTTCACACCTCAATAACTCATCTGTATGTACGATAGCTGGAACTTGAGCAAATTCAACCATCATAGAATCCGAAGTGTTACATCCTTGAATCGTAAATTCTACCATGTATTCTCCAAAGTTATTTACTTCTAAATTCATCAGCTCGCCATCTAACTGCAATAAATCAAAACTCGCAGAGGTATGATTAGGCTGATCAATTAATAACCAACCACCAAGTGTTGGAGAAGGGTTATCAACTTCAAAGTCTACATCGAAAGCACAAACTTGTGTCCCTGGATTTGAAATAACCGGGTCTACGGAAATGAAATTTACATCTACAGAATCTACACCATCACAAAAATCAATAGTATAGGTCATGGTATACGTTCCAAAATCTGAGGCCAGTAGATTAATAGCCGCCATTGATGAATCGGTTAGTATTTGTATAGGATCTCCAAGATTAATTGTCCAAATACCACCGTTTTCGGTTGGATTATCCACAACTAACAGTTGATCTAATGAACAAATTACATCTTCGGGAGTCTCGATAATTGGGTTTACAATTTCAAAATCTAACTCAACTTCGCCTTCGTATTTACAATCGTTGTCGATAAACTCAAACAGATAACTCCCTGTTTGACTTACAATAATATTAGGACTGACAGAGAAAGAGTCTGGATCGAAAGTAACTATAGAGCCCTCAGGAGATTCAATAAGAGACCAAGCTCCGCCACCCGGAGGCACATTTGAAGCGCCTAGTAGAAAGTGATCTTCACAATCTATTACTGCATCTGGAGAAAGCACTGGAGTGTCGTAAACATCTACCATAAATTCTTCGGTGTATTCACAACCATAACTATCTAAAATAGTCATTACATAATTATGCTCTCCAGCATTACTTGGCTGTACTTGTACCATTGTAGAATCGTATAAAACTACAGAAGAAGGTTCCTCGTCGCAGTACCAAAAGAAACTTAGGATTTGAGGAACTAAGGAGTCAATAATCGCTGGCTCAGGATTGTCCTCATTCTGAATACTCATCGCAATATTCCATCCGCAAATAAACCCATTATCAATCAATAAGTTGTCGGTTATAGTAAGTACCCAATCTCCATTTGCAGAGGATCCAGCAAAATCATCAAAGCTTCCTGCAGGAGTGTAAGCACCAGGAATCATAGAAGGGCCATTATTTATTGGGGCATTCATGGTATTACCGCCTTCGCTAGAGAATGTCCCATAAGTAGGCGTTATAGACCAGCAGTACTCCCAACATTCTCCTGCAATCTCTTCTGAATTTCCATCAATAGCATCTCCTAACCATGTCGATCCACCAGATTGGTTAAACAAAAATACTTCTGTGCCATTTGGAGCAGTTAATGTAACGTCTAAATCTCCTAAATATGAATGCTCTATTTCTACACAGACTTCTGTGAAGTCATTAGCATCCAATACAGAAGCTGGGTCATAGGCAGAAATATTTAACACCGATGTATATGATTCAAGTCCATCTGGCAAATATATTGGTTCGGCAAAATCAACACCTACTTCTACTGCCGGCTCAGTTATAACCCAAGTAACAGGCTCAAAGAAAGTAGAAACAACTACACCATTACTATCGAGCAAACCACTATAAGCAAAGAGTTCGGTCTCTGGACAGACCTCTGTTTCGGTTGGAGGTATAATAGATGTCAATACCTCCGGATGGTCTTTAATAACAATATAGCTAAATGTTTGAATACAATCGTTTACATCGGTCACTATCAAGGTAACTTCCGTCTCACTCATCTCATCGTAAATCTGAGAAACTTCTTGTCCAGATTGTAAAACATCACCATCATTAAAAGTCCACTCGAAAGTAGTGGTTACATCCGATTGTTCGTAAAATGTATTGTTTTCAAAATAATTGGTTACTACTTCGAGCTCCAACTCATAACAAACATCAATTTCGTTATCTGCATTAATGGCATCACTAGAGACAATCTCTACAGTATAATCCTGACAAGGATATTGACAGTTAATTTCGGCAAACCAACCCGCATCCACTACATTACCTGGAGAAGTAAACTCAATAGTTAAACAACCAGTAGGGTTCGCATCGGAAGCCATAATTACACCTGGATCTGGATCATTAGGACTGTCAAAAGAGTACAACACATCATCGGCAGTAGAAGATCCATCGTAAATAGTAAAAGTGCAAGAACTCCAATTGGTTCCTCCTAAATCGAAATCGAAAAAAGTAATACCCGTACTTAATTCAGGATCGGTACTACAAATAGTCATCGTGAAATTTTCACTTGGGTCAAAATCGCCATTTGCGCCTCCAGAATCGTAAAAATAACCTGTACAAACGGCTACATCATTAGGTCCCATATAAACATTAGGTCCTTGTACTTCTACTGGCTGCACAATTTCGCAACCCAAAGAATCGGTTATTGTAAGAATATAAAGCCCTGGTGCAACACCCGATAAATTTTGGTTTGTTGTACCATTAGACCAAGAATACGTAAATGGAGGATTTCCGCCATAAGTTGTAATTGTAGCACCACCATTTGTAGCCACATCGCTCGATGCACTTATAACTTCGTAATCTGCTCTAAAACAAAAACAATCATCCTCCACAGTGGGAAGCGTAAAGTCTTCTGAAGTTCCAGATCCATTTGGAGCCAAACCATTATTATCTATTAATGTAGTATATCCTCCACAAATACCTACCGTATACCAAGAGCCAGTTCCCCAGCCATCGTTACCCGAATCGAAAGCATTAAAGGTATACGTTTCACCTTGTTGTAAGCAAACTTCTGTAGAATTATACACAAAATTGGCTGCATAGGTAAAAGGGTTTGTAGCATAAATAACCCCATCTGCATCTTGTATATCCCAGGTAACCTGACCGGCAGGTACAACTTGGGTAAAGGATAAAGACACCACAACACCAACTTCACCATCGGCACAACTAGTCACATCTTGTGAAAAACTTATGGCTGTATAAAAAAACATACAGCATAAAAGAATCAATACTTTTTTCATGTTCTGTTAGTTAATTTCGTTAAACAAGGTGTAAATCTCATTCTTGCTTTTAAGATAAACAAGTATATTTGAATCGCCAATACGATAAGTGCTCGATTGGTTTTCTTTAAAAACTATATCAAAAAGAAGGATATTAAAATTCGACTGATCAATGGTCTTTGGCAAAGTATAATTTTCTGGTAAATTTATAAGTTCCAAAATGTCTGGAAACTGGCTTAATTTCTCTGCAGGAATTTCTACAAGCTGATGTAAAGAATAAGAATTTTCAACATAAAAATTCAAATAATCAAGCTTCGAAGGGTTCGTTCGGTATAAATTCTCTAAAAATTCAGCTTCATAACGAAACAACAAACGACTGTCGAAAGTAGATTGCTGTTGAGCAGAAAGGTTGAGTGCGAAGAACGCACAAAACAAAAAAAGTAGTTTTTTCATATTCAAAATACTGACGCCAAGCTTTTAAGTGAAAACACAAATTATATTTACGAATGGCGGAACGACAAATATAACTTTTTTTAGCAGCCGAAGCAATTTAGTATTTGCCTCAAATAGTTTAGTTTTGCAGTAATGAAACAACAAAACATACGCAACTTTTGCATCATTGCACATATCGACCATGGTAAAAGTACTTTGGCCGATCGCCTTTTAGAGCATACTCAAACCGTAACCGAACGAGAATCTAAGAACCAGCTCCTAGATAGCATGGACTTAGAGCGTGAACGTGGGATTACCATCAAGAGTCATGCCATCCAAATGGAGTTTCTGCACAATGAAATCACCTACAGACTAAACTTAATCGACACACCTGGTCACGTAGATTTCTCTTATGAAGTCTCAAGATCAATAGCTGCCTGCGAAGGTGCTTTATTAATTGTGGATGCAGCTCAAGGTATACAAGCACAAACAATTTCGAACCTTTACTTAGCATTGGAAAATGATTTAGAGATCATTCCAGTACTTAATAAAATCGATTTACCAAGTGCAAATCCAGAGGAAGTAAAAGATCAAATCATCGATTTGATTGGTTGTAATGACGAAGATATTATTCCTGCCAGCGCCAAAACAGGCGTAGGTATTCAAGAAATTTTAGAAGCTATTGTAGCTAGAGTTCCAGCTCCTGTGGGAGATGAAGAAGCGCCATTACAAGCTTTAATTTTCGATTCAGTTTTCAACTCTTACAGAGGTATTGAAGCCTATTTTAAAATTGTTAATGGGACTCTTAGAAAAGGTGATAAAGTAAAATTCTTTGCCACCGAAAAAGAATATTTCGCTGATGAAATTGGGGCGCTTAAACTAGAGCAAGAGCCTAGAAAAGAAATGAAAGCAGGAGATGTAGGCTATATCATTTCGGGAATTAAAATAGCCAACGAAGTAAAAGTAGGCGACACCATTACACATACCGATATACCTTGCGATAGTCCTATAGATGGTTTTGAAGATGTAAAGCCGATGGTATTTGCAGGTATTTACCCTGTTGACACAGAAGACTACGAAGAACTTCGTAATTCGATGGAAAAGCTTCAACTAAACGATGCCTCTTTAACATTCGAGCCAGAATCGTCTATGGCCTTAGGATTTGGCTTCCGTTGTGGGTTCTTAGGAATGTTACACATGGAAATTATCCAAGAGCGTTTAGAACGTGAATTCGATATGACCGTAATTACTACGGTTCCAAACGTATCTTACTTTTCGTACAACAGAAAAGGTGTTAAACTTTTAGTAAACAACCCATCCGATTTACCAGACCCATCAACGATAGATAAAGTTGAAGAGCCTTATATAGCTGCACAAATTATCACGAAATCTGAGTACATAGGATCTATTATCACCCTATGTATTGAAAAAAGAGGGATTCTAAAAAACCAAGTTTACCTATCGCCAGATAGAGTTGAATTGAGTTTTGAACTACCTCTAGCAGAAATTGTTTTCGATTTTTACGATCGACTAAAAACGGTTTCTAAAGGCTATGCCTCTTTCGATTATCAACCGATAGGCTACCAAGAATCAAAATTAGTGAAATTAGATATTTTACTAAACGGAGATCAAGTAGATGCCCTTTCGGCATTAATTCACCGCGATAATGCACACAACATCGGTAAAAAGATATGTGTAAAATTACGGGAATTGATTCCTCGTCAGCAATTTGATATTGCGATACAAGCTGCTATTGGCGCAAAAATTATTTCGCGTGAAACTGTAAAAGCACTTCGTAAAGATGTTACGGCTAAATGTTATGGTGGTGATATTTCGCGTAAGCGTAAACTTTTGGAAAAGCAAAAGAAAGGTAAAAAGCGTATGCGTCAGGTAGGAAATGTAGAGATTCCACAATCTGCATTTATGGCGGTACTTAAACTCGATTAAAATTGCACTATGCAAAATAAGATAAAAGCGCTTAATGCTAAAATCGCTGAAGCACACAAAGGTGGTGGCGACAAAAGAATTGAAGCACAACACAAAAAAGGGAAATTAACTGCTCGCGAGCGTGTACATTTCCTTTTAGATGAAGGCTCTTTCGAAGAAATTGGAATGTTGGTTACCCACCGTTCTACAAACTTCGGCCTCGATAAGCAAAAGTTTTTAGGCGACGGTGTTATTACCGGTTACGGTACTGTTAACGGTCGTTTAGTATATGTGTTCGCACAAGATTTCACCGTTATGGGTGGCTCTTTAGCTGAAGCACACGCACAAAAAATTTGTAGAATAATGGACTTGGCCATGAAAAATGGGGCTCCGGTACTTGGATTAAACGACTCTGGTGGAGCACGTATTCAAGAAGGGGTTGTATCCTTAGGTGGTTATGCAGACATATTCTACAAAAACACACAAGCATCTGGAGTTATCCCGCAGCTTTCTGCTATAATGGGACCCTGTGCTGGAGGTGCAGTTTACTCGCCAGCTCTTACCGATTTTATTATGATGGTGGAAGACACCTCGTATATGTTTGTTACAGGACCTAGTGTAGTTAAAACAGTAACACACGAAGAGGTAACTGCAGAAGAATTAGGTGGAGCTTCAACCCATTCATCTAAATCAGGTGTAGCACACTTTTCTTGTGCGAACGAAGTAGCCTTGATTAACGAATTAAAAACACTGCTCTCCTATATGCCACAAAATTGCGAGGAAGAAACTCGTTCAGTCCCTTATACTGTTGCAGATGAAAGTAGAGAAAGTTTAAATACTATTATTCCGGCCAACCCAAATCAACCTTACGATATTAAGGAAGTAATTGATGGACTTGTGGATGGTGATTCTTTCTTTGAAGTACATAAAAATTACGCTGAAAACATCGTTTGTGGTTTTGCTCGCTTGGCGGGTAAATCAATCGGTATTGTAGCGAATCAACCTGCTTTTTTAGCAGGAGTATTAAATATTGAAGCATCAACTAAAGCGGCGCGTTTTGTACGTTTCTGCGATTGTTTCAACATTCCATTATTGGTCTTAGAAGATGTGCCTGGTTTCTTACCTGGAACAGATCAGGAGTGGCGTGGAATTATTACACATGGTGCTAAATTATTATACGCATTCGCTGAAGCAACGGTACCGCGTATTACAGTTATCACTCGTAAAGCTTATGGTGGTGCTTACGACGTAATGAACTCTAAGCATATTGGTGCAGATATGAATTACGCTTGGCCAACAGCAGAAATTGCTGTGATGGGTGCTAAAGGAGCTGCTGAAATAATTTTCAGAAATGAAATTAAAGGAGCAGACGATAAAGAAGCCAAGTGGAAAGAAAAGGAGCAAGAATACTCTGATATGTTTGCCAACCCTTATAATGCTGCAGCTCGTGGTTATGTAGATGAGGTTATTCAGCCTGCACAAACACGCGAAAAGTTGATAAAAGCATTTAAGATGCTCGAGAACAAAGTTGATAGCTTACCAAAAAAGAAACACGGAAATATTCCACTTTAAGATGAATGTACTCATATTAGGTTCTGGCGGTCGTGAACACACTTTCGCTTGGAAATTGGCTCAAAGCCCACTTTTAACAAAATTATTCATCGCTCCAGGAAATGCTGGAACGGATGCTTTAGGTGAGAATGTAAACATCAAAGTGGATGATTTTGCTGCCATCAAAACTCTTTGTGTAGACAAGCAAATCGGCATGGTAGTAGTAGGCCCAGAAGATCCTTTGGTAAAAGGGATACACGATTTCTTTTTAGCGGATGCTGATTTAAAAAACATTCCAGTTATTGGACCTCAAAAAGCAGGTGCCGAATTAGAAGGTTCCAAAGATTTCGCAAAAGAATTTTTATTCCGTCACAATATTCCTACTGCAGGATACCAAACTTTTACAGCTGATAATTTAGAAGAAGGCTATGCCTTTTTAGACACTTTAAAAGCTCCCTACGTTTTAAAAGCAGATGGCTTAGCAGCTGGTAAAGGTGTATTAATCTTAAACTCTGTTGAAGAAGCGAAAGCGGAATTAAAAGAGATGCTTACCGAAGCCAAATTTGGTGCAGCAAGTGCTAAGGTGGTTATCGAAGAATTTTTAGATGGTATCGAATTATCTGTTTTTGTTTTAACAGATGGCGAGAACTATAAAGTACTTCCTACAGCTAAAGACTATAAACGTATTGGCGAAGGCGATACAGGCCTAAATACAGGCGGTATGGGTGCTATTTCTCCAGTTCCATTTGCAGATGATGTGTTGATGGAGAAGATTGAAACACGCATCGTAAAACCAACTGTTGACGGTTTGAAAAAAGATGGCATTCCTTACAAAGGATTCATCTTTATAGGATTGATAAACGTGGACAATGAACCTATCGTTATAGAATACAATGTTCGTATGGGAGACCCTGAAACGGAAGCTGTATTACCTCGTATAAAATCTGATTTATTGGAACTATTCCAAGCCGTTGGAAATGGAACTTTGAATGAGAAAACTTTGGAATTAGATCCTCGTTATGCAACCGCGGTAATGATGGTTTCTGGTGGTTACCCTGAAGCTTACCAAAAAGGTAAAGTTATGACTGGAATTGATTCGGTAGAAGACTCTATTGTATTTCACGCAGGAACAAAGTTAGAAGGAACAGAAGTACAAACTAACGGAGGACGTGTTATGGCATTAACTTCTTTTGGAGACACCATGAACGAAGCTCTAGCAAAATCTTTTGCCAGTGCAGAGAAGGTTAAGTTCGAGGGTAAATATTACCGTACAGATATTGGTTTTGATTTGTAAAGACGGAAGACGTGAAACGTAAATTGATTTACTTAAAAAAAGGCGACCAAATGGTCGCCTTTTTTTTATTCAAATAATTCAAGGCTAATTTCTAGAACTCAATTTCCCCAAGAGCCTCAATATCTCAAGGTACAGCCAAATTAAGGTTACGAGTAAACCAAAAGCACCATACCACTCCATGTATTTAGGAGCGCCAGAGTTTACACCTTCTTCAATAAAATCGAAATCCATCACCAAATTTAGTGCAGCAATAGCTACAACAAATAAGGAGAATCCAATACTCATTAAAGAGGAGTTAGTAGGACTCATTATTGCCATTCCTTCAGAGAATCCGAACATACTCATTACAAAGCTTATTAAATAAACTACACCTATTCCTGCGGTTGCAGAAAACACGATAAGTTTAAAGTTCTCTGTAGCTTTAATTATTTTCGTTTTGTACGCGAAGAGTAAAGCGAATAAAATACCCAAGGTTAAAAATATTGCTTTGGGCACAATTCCAGGTTCAAATGCCATGGCATACATTTTAGAAACACCACCTAAAGCTAAACCTTCTAATATAGCATAGATAGGTACGGTTATAGGGGCCCATTCTTTTTTAAAGATTGTAACTATGGCCACTATTAATCCTCCGATGAAACCAATCAGGACGTAATCCATAATTGCATTTACATAGGTATAATACCCTGATGCCAATAAAATACACAAACCAAGAACTGTTTTATTAACAGTCCCTTCAAGAGTCATTAACCCTTGAGAGGTATGTGTTAAATTTTTAAATGTTTCTTTTTTTAATGCTGGATTCCCAGACCTTAACATATTACCCATGTTTATTTTTAATTTTATATTCACTCAAATATATAAAATTAATTGATTTGGTATTCAATAAAAAAGGCAACCTAATGGTTGCCTTTTTACACGGAAATTTGAATAAATTATTCGCAAATATTCTTTTTGGTAGTCACTACTTTCATACAAAATGCAAGTGCTCCAATCCCAACTATAATTATTAAAACGTTTGGCACATTCCCTGCTTTTTCAAGAATTTCGAAGGTAGCTTCAAATAAATCGCCAATTGCGTAAAGTATATCGTTCATAAGTGTAAATGTTTTTCTTAACGAGCACAAAAATACATATTTTTACCACATGATAGTAAATTTATTTCGCCATACTCAAGCATTGTCCGTTTTAAGTGTTTTTCTTTTATCTATAACCATATGGTCGGGGATTTCTTATCAAGAATATTCAGGTCTTAGCAATGGTATATCCCCTCTATTTGACAATTTTATTGCACCAATTTTAAATTATACTATTATTGCGAGAGTAATCGCTGGAGCATTAATTTTTTGGCAAGCATTAATGGTAAATAAATTAATGGTTGGACATGGTATTTATTCTACCAACACTTTTTACCCTGCATTGCTATTTGTTCTAATAAGCTGTGCATCACCACAATTTATGCAGTTAAGCCCGAGTTTTGTAGCACTACTGTTTTTGATTATTGCATTGCAAAAAATAGTAAATTGTTACTTAGTAAAAAACGCTCATACCTTAGTTTTTGAAAGTGCATTCCTACTAAGCATAGCGGTCTTAATACACCCACCTTACCTATTGTTCGTTCCGCTTATTTGGATTGGTATGTCTATTTTTTCTCTAGGAGAATGGTCTTATTGGGTTTTGAGTTTACTTGGACTCGCATGCCCTCAAATTATAGGATTTACATTAGGAGCCTATTTTCAAATTCCACATTTAAACTTTAGGAGTTTGTTTGTATTTCTTGATAAAACTCATGTGTCTACCGAATTTTCTACATTCGATTTTTTAAGTTTCACGATATTCGGAATTGCCATCTTACTTGCATTAATGGAAGTGATTTCTAGCTTGAAAAAGAAAAAAATAAAAGCTAGAAAATCCTTCGTATTATTTTTATGGTTGTTTTTATTTCAAGGGGTATATCTATTTTTAGATCCCAGTTCGTTTAGTAGTAATCTACAAATAGTAGCATTACCAGCAGCTATTTTCATAAGTAATTACTACTATTACAAAAGGGCTACTGCCTGGATAAAAACGAGTCTTTACATATTACTCTTCACGAGTATCTTACACCAATTTTGGGTATAAAGAAGTCCTTAAATAGATTTTAGTTTTTTAAAAATTCTACTTAAATACGACTTAAACCAAACTGGATCTGTAAAATGATCTAGCATTCTTTTGCGCTGTGAAGTATGAAACATATTTAACACAAAGCCTCTGCTATCACTTAAAATTCTATAGGAACTATAAGTTATTTGATTTTTCAATTTAAATAATCTTGGATGCTTAAAACGTAGCGCAATAAAATACATTTGTATTTTTGATCGAGTAGATTCTTTGAAGGTTAAAGATGGGACTCTATTAAATAAATAGGCCGTTTTAATAAGATACGATCTCATCGTATTGTTAAAATATTGAACCGATTGAATTACATCTTCTATATTTTTTTCCTTGGAGAGTATTAACAAATCGTATTGTTGACGAAAATTCAGGGTAGACAAAAGAGCCCCAGAATCATTTAGCTGTGTATTTAAAGCATTGTGTATTATTAAATGCTCAATGCAAGGCAAATAGAAGTTCTCTGTTTTCACCTTCTTCTCATCGTACGCATTAAAATCAAGTTTTCTATCGCCTACTTTTTGTATCACATCTTTGTGTATTTCAACAGCAAAATATTTAGTAGAATGTACAAGTCTTGGGTAGTGTTTGGTTCTCGTGAATAATGAAGAATCATACTTCGACAATGCTTTAAAGCCATTCGTGGCTAAAACAGTAGCAACAAACTCCATTTCCTTAGGATTTACCAACAGATCAATATCGCCTATCATTCGCTCGCCTATATCCGTGTACAACCCCTTTAGTAAATGAGCGACTCCTTTAAGATAAATGACTTGAATTTTATGTTGTTCGAAAATTAGATTTAATTCATGAATTTCTTGTAGTAGTATAGTATTTCTATCGTAATTTAATTGGTGTATTTCGATGAGGTATTCCTTTAAATCCGTAGGAAGGTACCCTAATAAGTCTGCTTCTTTTAGACGAATATAAAGTAGGGGTACAACCAAATGATTAGACGCTACTCTTACTACATTTTCCCAATTAATTGTACCAGAATTCAACTGCACAATTAAAACTGACTTATGAGTATTATGGGCTTTTAAAAGTAAACAGTTCGCCACAAAAAAGAAAGCATTTTTATATTCCATAGTCTATATATTATCAATTAGGCTAAGCAAATCCTTCGTATCAGAATACTCTAAAGTATATGCAGGAGTTTCCTCTATCCAATCTAAAAAGGGAATCACATTTTCTTTTAAGGGCGAAATCCAAGAATCTGGAATTAGAAACTCAAGTGTTTTTGTCGCAGACAACTTTTTAAGGCTCGCAACAGCACCTTTATCGTACTTTATAAAAATCAAGACTTTTGCAGGTAAACAAGTAGAAATATCGGAATGTCTTGATGGGTATAAATATTTAAAATTAGTATTTGAGTCTTTAATTCGAAGTTCGGATTTAGTTAACTGTGGAAAAGATGTTTGCATGAGCTCCAACATATTCTCTTTAATAGAAATGGCTCCAGGAAAAGAATACAACAATTTATTCTCTGTAGAAATAGGAACAAAATCATCGGCTAATAAATGATACCCATTAAGAGTTAATAAAGTTGTAGCAGTACTTTTACCACTCCCCGACTCACCTAAAAAAACAATCGCTTTATTATTTTTATAAACCGCAGATGCATGTAAAACCGCCATCCAATGAGCGTCCTCTTTTTGATGAATAAAATTTAAAAGCGCCATAGCGAATTTCCCTTGTAAAAAGTGAGCATCCTCTAAAGACCATACCTCCACAAACTTATTATTTAAATATAATGCAAGTCGTTTTTCCTCCTCTACAACCTCTATTATTTGATCGCTATTCGTTACCATTTCACTTTGAAGATGTGCATATTTTGGATGTATTAATTCCTTTGCAAACGCACTAGAATATCGAATATGGATGGATTTATTATTTATAAAATAAGTACTTGTATTATACCAAGTACTGGGACGCTTTAAAGATTCAAGCTCATTACTATTTTCTTTTGCATTCCCTACTTGTGCGCAAATGGTTTGATAGGAATCGAATGCTTCTAGAGTTTGAGTTTTATCGAATCCTAATACACCAAATAAATAATCTTCAACTTGAGAATGAGACTCTGTATGTATTTTTTTAAAAACATCGAAAAATGTAGTTTCAAAAATCAAATATTTATTCGATTCTTGAAACCAAAGTACAACATCAGAGCCAATGGCTTTATTGAAATAAATCATAGAATTATACTTTTATTTTCTTAAAATCTAAACTATTATTTTTAGCCTTACCCATTAGTAAACCCTAGCTTATTATGAAACAAATAGGTTTCTAGTAACCTAATAAAATTATAAATGGATTTTCTTCACAAATGAGTTTTCACCATAATAAACTTTCACAAAATAAATCCCACGTGGTAGTATTGGTAAGTTTATTTTTTTGGATTTCAGATATATTAAAGGAACTACTTGTTTGCCTAGCGCATCATATATAGAGAGTGAAAGTGTTTCTGAAACCTCACCTGATATATTTAATTCCAATCCATTTGCACTGGTATAAACATCAATCAATTCCTCGTTCAATTCAACTATTGAAATATCGTTTGCAATTTGTAAACTCAGCATAAACCTATTGCTATTATATGTTTCCTCATTTACCAAACAAGCATAAACAGCACCCTCAACACTCAAATTTGTATTGGTATTAAGTAAACTATCAACCAAATAAAAAGTAATTCCAGAGGGTATATTTGAGCTATTTAACTGGAATGTAGTTTCTATTTCTTCGGAAGAAAACACATTTAATGGAATTGTAAAAGCGTCTACATTATTTAATTCTGGTAAACATTGCAAGGCTAAATCTACTTGAGGATAACTAGTATCTGCAAATTTTGATGATACGAAAAAAGACTCTGAAGTTCCGGTGAACCTCCCTGCATCGTAACCTTCGTCTAAGCCAAATGTTTTGTTTTCAATAAATTTAAATTCTGTTTTACTTGTTGCATTATCTGTAAAAGCCACTAATTCTAGAGTAGGAAATTCGGAAGAAGTTCGCTCAAACCAATCTCCTGATTGATGAGAACACATGGATTGCGTAAAAGTGAAATCGCCTCCGTCTGAATCGGCTAATACAAATGCAGCTTGTCCTGGAGCCAAATAGGTAGCAGGACTCAATTGATTAATGATACTATACGATGATGCTGAGACATCCCAAATATACAAGGCTTGGTAAACCGGATCGGTAACCATAGTATTGTTGTTTATTAAATTATCGCTTGGATTAGAATTTGTGTTTACGCTCACAAAACTTGAATAGGGGTTGCCTACTAAATTCCAATTTGAAGAAACTAATGGAATGGTTTCATCAATGGTACTAACAATTCCAGAAAAAGTTACTATCCCAGTAGTAGATCTTAAAACTGAGTACCCCTTAGCCACCAGGAAATCACCTGAACTAGCAGCATTTACATTTGGGCTAGAACCCGATCCGTTGTGAAAATAATTCCAAGACTGTGTTGAGGTATTAAAATTTGCGAGTCCATAATTATTACTCGCTGAGGTTTGAATACTATTAGCCGAATTTGTAACAAAACTACTAATAGATTGATTTTGCAATGGAGCAGCTATTAAATGCCAAGGATTGGAAGCTCCACCTGTTATATATAATTCGAAATTTATATTGTTTGCACTTGAACCATTTACTATTATAGAGCCACTACTAGTTGCATCTGAAGTGATTTTTAAGACTCCATTATTAACACAATCACCACTTACTGTAAGCCCAATTCCAGAATTTACTACTAGCGATGCTGAAGGAAATATTGACAACCTTGAACATTCAACACCGGCACTAATAACCGATGTACCATCTTGAACAACTAGGTTTAAATCATCAGATGAATTAGTTGGGGCTGATGCTTCAGGACACCAAATTGAATTGTAATACCTCAACTCATTTTCTAATGCTCCTGGAGTCATGTTCACCACAGCTGCAGAACTAATCGTCCATTCAGAAGCCGACCAAAAAGGGCTTCCCACCACTATATTTGTATTTCTTATAGTCCTACTATTTTCATAATCCCACGTTTGCCCAGTACCATTTTCGTTTAAAACCCCATAAACATCGACTACAGAACCTGTAGAATAGCCACCATTATAAAAAATGAAATAAGCATCATTACCATCTCCATTAATTATGGAATTTACATCTGGAGGATTGAAACTATAAGCAGTAGTATAACTGGAACTTGATTGAGCATATACAGTAACACAACCTGCGCATAAGCTCCCTTGCAATTGCATTTCGTTCCATATAAGCCCATCTGTTTGAATAGAGATATAATAATCATCTGTATCGAAATCTAGTAGATGATTGGAACAATTCCTTAACTCTATATAGGATGCACTACTATTATCTGAAGGATGTGTAATCTCTGTAATGAGTAAGCTTTTTTCTGCAACAACGATATCATCGAAGCGAATTTGCTCATTCCCTGCGTTGTTTTTTCCACGAATAATTATTTGAATTGAAGTGCCCGTAATATTTTCTTGACTAGCAAAACTACTTGTAAAATCATTTGAATTAGATCCATTAGTTTCAAATACAGTTTCTACACCTCCATCAACTTTATAATATACATTTAAGTAATCTGTCGACTCCAAATTAGAAACCTCAGAAACCGAAACAGATAAAACAACATCTAAATAACCAGTTATGGTAATAATTTCCGAAGACCAA
>CAJJAI010000033.1 GCA_905182215.1 Flavobacteriales bacterium UBA6772
CTGTTGCTAACATTGGTCCTAAGTAATTACTTGTTCTCGCATTCTTCTGAAAATCCTCGCGAATTTCGAACTTGATGTGTACTTGCAATTTAAGTGCTAACTCACACAACTACGCATAGCAAAGAAGTTCTGATCTAAAATAGAGAAAGAAACTTTACACTTGAATATTCGCAAATTGATAAAGGCTACTCCAAACCAAAAAAGGAATCAAAAACTTCAAAAATTATGATAAAATTTACGAAAAAACTAAAAGTAAAAGCAAGTACCGATCAAGTATGGGAAATATTTGCACATGGCTTTAACGATGCGTATAAATGGATGGCTTCAGTTCCTAATTCCTACGCGCAATCAAATGGAGCGTCGTTTGAAGGAGCTCATTCTGATGGAAGAGTATGTGAACTAAGTCCTGATAAAAACGGGATGAAGGCTTCTGAAAAATTCTTAGCCTATGATGAAAACAACCAAACTGCTACAGTTCAAGTGGATTTTGTTAACACACCTTTCATTTTTCCAGTAAAATATAACATTCTAGATTTTTCAATCCGTAAACTCGGTGATGGAGAGTCAGAAATGACATGGAAATTCAGTTCCAACATCAAACCTCTAGGACTTATTTTATGGCCGCTTCTTAGAATTGGTTTCGATAAATTTATTGGAGACATTATGGAGGAATTACAATTTTATGTAGAAAACAATGCCCCACATCCAAGAAAGTTGAAAGCAATTAAAAAGAACACAATCTAAACAGCTTTAAAACGCTGTGTAACCAAAGCCAGACCACCGTAATAAAAAATGTATTTACGCTAAACTTTAAGCACGTCGAATAACAAGTTAAGGACTAATAGCTTATTTTTGTGTTCCTAAATAAAAGAGTATGTTACAAGTAGCCTATATACGAGCGCATAAGGAAGAAATAATCCAGCGTTTAACCATCAAGAACTTCGATGCCAAAGACCTTATCGAGGATCTGATTTCATTGGATGAAAAAAGACGAAGTACACAGTCTGAAAACGATGCTATTTTAGCAGAATCGAATAAGCTTTCCAAAGAAATTGGGATGCTTTACAAGTCTGGAAATATAGAAGAGGCGAATGCTAAGAAAGCAAAAACTGCCGAGCTCAAAGAAAAAACGAAGTCTTTACACCTAGTACTTTCTCAAACTCAAGAGGCACTACGCAACAAGCTTGTTCAAATACCTAACATCCCACACGAGTCTGTACCTGCTGGAAAGAGTGAGGAAGACAATGAAATTATTAGTCAAGAAGGGGAGCTACCAAATTTAGGCGAAAATGCAAAACCGCATTGGGAATTAGTAGCAGAGAAAAACATCATAGATTTTGAATTAGGCGTAAAAATTACAGGCGCAGGTTTCCCTGTTTACAGAGGAAAAGGTGCTCGCTTACAACGTGCTTTAATCAACTACTTTTTAGATAAAAATACCTCTGCTGGTTACGAGGAAATAATGCCTCCACTTTTGGTAAACGAAGCATCTGGTTTTGGTACTGGGCAATTGCCAGACAAAGAAGGTCAAATGTACCATGCTACAGAAGATAATTTATACTTAATTCCTACAGCCGAAGTGCCGGTAACAAACATCTTTAGAGATGTAATTGTAAAAAAGGAAGACTTCCCAATTAAATGTACTGCCTATACCCCTTGTTTCCGTAGAGAAGCTGGATCGTATGGAAAAGACGTGAGAGGTTTAAACCGTTTACATCAGTTCGAGAAAGTTGAAATTGTTCAAATTCAACACCCTGATGAGTCGTACAAAACACTCGACACAATGGTAGAACATGTAGCGGATATTCTTCGTGAGTTGGGCTTACCGTTTAGAATTTTAAGACTTTGTGGAGGTGATTTAAGTTTTACCTCGGCACTAACATTCGATTTCGAAGTGTATTCTGCAGCACAAGACAAATGGCTAGAAGTTAGTTCTGTATCTAACTTCGAAAGTTACCAAAGTAACCGATTGAAATTGCGTTTTAAAGACGAGGATAAAAAGACCAAACTATGTCATAGTTTAAATGGTTCTTCTTTGGCTTTACCACGTATTATGGCAGCATTACTAGAAAACTACCAAGATGCAGATGGAATAAATATTCCTTCAGTATTAGTTCCTTATTGCGGATTCGATAAAATCTAATACCTTAACCGAAGCTTAGACTTCGGTTTTTTTTGATGTTAAAAAATACATTCTACATATTCATTTCTGCTCTGTTACTTTCTTCTTGTCAAGAAATAAACATCAATAAGGAAGTAAATTACACCTTACTTCTCGATTCTTTGGTGCTTCACCAAAAGGAGCTATTGGAGGAAATTGACACTGCAAAAATTAACGAATACCTGCAAAAATCGGCTGAGAGATTGGCTCTTTTTGAATTAGAAGATCTAAGCGATTTTCAGAAACAGTGGTTACACCACGAAAAAATAGCCTACCAAAAAATAGCCTTCAGCTTTTCTGAATTCAACAAAAAAACAGATCACTTAAAAATTGAACTTGGCTTTTCTAAAAAACAAATTATAGCTTTAAAAGACGACTTAGTACATAGACATTTAACAAAAAAACAGTTTGCTACTTACTTAATGGAGGAGCAAAAAGCACTGGGAAAACTCAATGTTATAACTGAAAACCTAAGAAGTACTTTTCACAAAAACGCATCTAAATTCGACTCTTTAGAGTCCAAATTACAAGGAATCTTTATTCAGTTAAACGCTATAAAAAGCTCGCATGATTAGTTTACTAAAAACTACGATTAAGTTGCTTTTAATAGCGCTTGTATTCCCTGTTGTACTCGTAGCACAAAACAACAACCAGGCTCAATTAGCCAATCAGTTTTTTAAAGCTGGAGCTTTTCAAAAAGCAAGCGAGCTATATATAGGTTTATACAAAACACATAAATCACCCAATTATTATCAGGGTTTACTAGACTGTTACTTAGCATTATCTAAAATTGAGGAAGCTGAAAAACTTGTTAAAAAATACCGTAAAAAGCACACAAAAAACACGTCTGTACTAGTAGACTATGCTCATATATACACACTAAAAGGAGAGCACAAAAAAGCCGATAAAAAATTTAAAGAACTATTAAATCAGCTTAAAGAAAACGATCAATTAGTTTCGGTAACAGCTAATAGGCTTTATAAATTTGAGCATTTTGAATACGCCATTGAAGCTTATAAAATTGGACTTCTAAATCCGGCTAAAAGTACTTATCGTTTTCAATTAGCTAGAATTTACGGGCAACAAGGGAATATTGAATTGATGTATGAGAATTATTTAGAACTCATAACAAGCAATAAACAATACCTACAAAGTGTAAAAAACACCTTAAATCGTACTGTCAGTAACGACTCGGAAAGTGAAAACAATATTTTATTAAAAAATATTTTACTTAGAAAAGTACAAGAAACAAACGATGAGAATTTAGCTGATTTACTTATTTGGTTATTTATTCAAGAAAAGAATTTTACTGCAGCTTTTGACCAAGAAAAAGCAATGGACCAAAAACTAGACTCCGATCAAAAAAAGGTCTTTGTACTAGCCTCTATTTGCAGAAAAAATAAAGCCTTCGAAGTTGCAAAATCTTGTTATTCATACATTATTTCTAAAGGCACAGAATCTAACTATTACTTAGATTCTCAATTAGCCTTATTAACAGTAAACAAAGAATTACTGGAGGCTAAACCAAAGGCAACAACAGAAGAATGGAAGCAACTAGAGCAAGAATACGCCAATAGCTTTCTATCCTTAGGAAAAACGAGTTATACCATTTTACTCATTCGCGATTTAGCACAGATACAAGCCTTTAGATTATACGATTTAGACAATGCATCTGCTACCATAAAAGAAGCATTAGAATTACACTCGGCAAGTAATGAAGACTTAGCTGAATGTAAACTCGTTTATGCC
This sequence comes from Flavobacteriales bacterium UBA6772, assembly GCA_905182215.1. Taxonomy (GTDB): domain Bacteria; phylum Bacteroidota; class Bacteroidia; order Flavobacteriales; family UBA7430; genus UBA6772. The sequence goes on from CAJJAI010000033.1 coordinate 3,911, forward strand.
GATATACTTTTATTACAAAACGAAATTTGGGATGCTATTCTCTACTATTCGCAAGTAGACAAGGCTTATAAGCACGATATTTTGGGTCATGAAGCAAAATTCAGAAGAGCTAAAATTTCGTATTATCAAGGTGATTTCGATTGGGCACAGGCACAATTAGATGTACTAAAAAAATCTACCGCTAAACTTATCGCAAACAATGCGATGGAGTTGTCGCTACTTATTCAAGACAACCTAAACATGGATACCACTACGGTAACTATGGAAATATTTGCACGTGCCGATTTACTTATTTATCAGAATAAGCTAGACCAAGCATACCAAACCTTAGACAGTATTATTATTGATTATCCTGGACATAGTTTGTTAGATGAAGCAATGTACAGACAATACGAAATAAAAATGAAGCAAGATAAAAAAGAAGATGCCAGCGAATTATTAGATCAAATAATAAGCTTCTTTTCTTTTGATATCTTAGCAGATGATGCGAAATTTGCACAAGCCCAACTGCAAGAGTATTATTTTAAAAACACCGCTTTAGCAGTATCGCTTTACGAAGATATAATTACCAACCATCAGGATAGCTTTTACCTTGCAGAGGCAAGAAAACACTACCGAGAATTAAGTGAAGAGTAAAATGATCATATACAACGTTACCGTAAATATTGAAGAGTCTGCACAACATGAATGGTTGAAGTGGATGAATGAAACTCATATTGCAGATGTGCTGAATACAGGCATGTTTACAGCTGCAAAAATGAGTAAAGTATTAGTGGAAGAACAAATGGGTGGCGTAACCTACTCTATTCAATACACTTGCGAGAGTCAAGAAAAACTCGATTTGTATACTAAGAATCATGCCCCAGCTTTACAGCAGGAACACAACAATAAATTTCAAGGTAAATTTGTTGCCTTTCGTACACTCATGGAAGTAATTAGCGAGTTTTAATATGACAGTAGCTAGCAACAAAAATAGTTTAACCCAAGGAAATAGCTATAGCGAATTCCATGTGATAAATAAAAATGAATTATAAGCACATGAAAAAGGTAAGAGCTAAAAAACATTTAGGACAACATTTCCTCAAAGATCTTTCTATTGCTAGAGGAATCGTAGATGGATTGAGTGGCGAAGGTTACGAGGACGTAGTAGAAGTAGGTCCTGGGATGGGCGTGCTTACTCAGTATTTATTAAAGAAAGACTTTACCACCCATGTCATAGAACTCGATAGAGAATCTGTTGCCTATTTACAGGGGAAATACCCAGAATTGAGCCCACGCATACACTCTACAGACTTTTTACAACTCGATTTAACAAATCTTACAAGAGGGCAATTTGCTCTTATTGGAAACTTTCCCTATAATATATCCTCTCAAATTTTATTCAAAGCACTCGAATACAAAGAGCAGGTTCCCGAAGTTGTGGGCATGTTTCAGAAAGAAGTTGCCGAACGTGTTGCCAGTGGCCCTGGGAGTAAAAAGTATGGGATTATCTCTGTGTTACTTCAAGCTTATTACGACATAGAATACTTATTTACCGTAGAACCCGAAGTATTCGATCCACCACCAAAAGTGAAATCTGGCGTAATACGCTTGCGCAGAAACAATAAAGATAAATTAGACTGCAACGAGAAATTTTTTAAACGTGTGGTAAAACAATCTTTTAGTCAGCGTAGAAAAACACTGCGAAATTCCCTTAAACCACTTATAGGTAAAAGTGATTTCAACGACCCTCTTTTAACCGAAAGAGCCGAACAATTATCGGTGGAAGATTTTGTGTACCTTACCAATCAGCTCGAAAAAATTCAACCATGAAATTTGAATTATCTAAATATTATATACAAGATATAAGCGAAAAGCTGGAACGCAAAGACTTTAAAATCTTAAAAGCAGAGCTTTCCGAATTACATCACGCTGATATTGCTGAGCTTATTGAAGAGCTCGACGACGAGGAAGGTAAATTACTTTTTGAGCTTTTTGAAGATGAAGATTCTGCGGAAATCCTTATCGAATTAGACGACGAAAACAGAGAGGTTGTACTCGAAGATTTAACCTCGCAAGAAATTGCTGAAATGCTCATTGAGAATTTAGATTCTGATGATGCGGCAGATATTATTGCGGATTTACCTAGCTACAAAAAAGAAGAGGTATTAGCGCATATAGAAGATATAGATCACGCGAGTGATATTGTAGATCTTCTATCCTATCCAGAGAACACTGCCGGAGGTTTAATGGCAAAAGAACTTATTCATGTAAACGACAAATGGTCTATTTTACGATGTGTAAGCGAAATGCGTAAACAAGCCGAAGATGTTGATAAGGTGTACACGATATATGTAGTAGATGACAATCGAATTTTACTGGGAACGCTGTCTTTAAAAAAGTTGCTACTTTCGCCCGAAAAAAACTTAATTAAAAACATCTACAACGAAAAGGTAATCTCTGTAAAAGCCAATTTCGATGATGAAGAAGTTGCTAATATTATGGACAAATACGATTTGATCGTATTGCCTGTGGTAGATGACTTAAATCGTTTAATTGGTAGAATTACTATAGACGATGTAGTAGATGTGATGAAAGAGGAAGCCATGGAGGATTACAATAAAGCCTCCGGTATTTCCGAACAAGTAGATTCCTCAGATAATATTGTAACCCTTACCAGAGCAAGACTTCCTTGGCTACTTATTGGCTTAATGGGAGGAATAATGGGTGCCCAAGTTATGGGGATTTTCGATATTGCAAACAATATAGAATTAGCCTTCTTTACCCCTTTAATTGCTGCTATGGGCGGGAATGTTGGGGTGCAATCTGCCGCTATTATTGTACAAGGTCTCGCAAGTAATAGTTTAGGAATGGACACGTTGGGCGAACGCTTGTTTAAAGAACTTGGTGTTGCCATGCTCAATGGAGTTATTTGTTCAGCAATCATAATGCTAATTACATTCTTATTAGGTTACCCTAGTGCTATTTACTTTACGGTGAGTATTTCAATAATGGCAGTAATTATTTTTGCTGCACTCTTTGGAACCTTTGTTCCCCTTGCGCTTAACAAATACAAAATTGACCCAGCACTAGCTACAGGGCCTTTTATTACCACCGTAAACGACGTACTCGGTTTGTTTATATATTTCATGATTGGTAAACTATTTTTAGACCTCTAATGAAAGTCCTTTTTGTAGATAGTGTACATTCTATTTTAGAAGAAAGGCTCTTAAATATGGGCTTTACTTGTGAACACGATTATAGTTCAAACAGAACAGATTTACTTGCTAAAATAGCCAAGTATCAAGGCTTAGTAGTTCGTTCTCGAACTCCCATTGATGCTGAATTTCTAGCAGCTGCAACAAGCTTAAAATTTATTGCTCGCTCTGGGGCTGGATTAGAAAATATAGACTGTGAAAAAGCAGAGAGCTTAGGAGTCCATTTATTTTCTGCTCCCGAAGGAAACCGACAAGCTGTTGGTGAGCATGCCTTAGGAATGCTATTAAACTTGTTTAATAATATTTCTAAGGCAGATGCAGAAGTACGTTCTGGAAAGTGGAATAGAGAAGCCAATAGAGGGATTGAACTCTCTGGTAAAACGGTCGGGATTATTGGCTACGGAAACATGGGCAAAGCCTTTGCTAAATGCATCTCAGGTTTTAATTGTACCGTATTGGCTTACGACACTACTAAAACGGGCTATTCTGATGACTACGTTTGTGAATCTTCTATGGAAGACATTCAAGCTAATGCAGATATTATTAGTTTTCACACACCTTATAACGATAGCACACACCATTGTTTAGACTGCGATTTCATTGCAAAAATGAATAAGCCTTTTTATATAATTAATACCGCTAGAGGAAAAGTTGTTCGGACTGAAAGCCTGGTAAAAGGATTGCAAGAAGGTGCTATTTTAGGAGCTTGTTTAGATGTTTTAGAATTTGAAAAAGCAAGTTTTGAAAATATGTTCGACACAGTAATACCTACGAGTTTTCAATATTTACTAGATTCAAAAAAAGTATTATTAAGCCCGCATATAGCCGGTTGGACCGTAGAATCATATTATAAACTATCTTCTGTATTAGCTGATAAGATTGGTGAATGGGAAATGGTGAAACGTAAGTGGTAAAAAGGAAAAGAATGGTTGATCTTCCTTTTTCACTCAAAACTTACAACTCATAACTTAAAACTTCTTTACCCTCCTGACTCCTGAATTCTGTCTACTGAATCCTACCTTCTACCCTCTAACATTCAGATGTTCCCTAAGCATGTTCCCAACATACATCAATGCTAATACAAGTAACATTATTGCCATTCCGGGAACCATTGCCAAATAAGCTTTGTCTAATATTATATACGAATAGTGATTCTTAATCATAGCACCCCAGGAAGGCATTGGAGCTTGTGCACCAATTCCTAAGAAACTTAATCCAGCCTCAATTAAAATTGCAGAGGCAAAATTGGCAGCAGAAATAACAATAATAGGACTCATAATATTTGGAAGAATATGTTTAAACATAATTCTAAAATCCCCAAAACCTAAAACTCTTGCAGCCTGAATATATTCCATTTGTTTAAGGCCTAAAACCTGTCCTCTTACCACTCTTGCTACTTCTACCCACATAGTTAGTCCAACTGCTACAAAAACCTGCCAAAAGCCCTTGCCTAAAGCCAAGCTTATTGCAATTACCATCAATAGGGTAGGAATTGACCAAACGACATTTATAAGCCATAAAATACACTTGTCTATCCACGAGCCATAATAACCAGAAATGAGTCCAAGTGTAATTCCAATAATAAGGGAAATAAAGACCGATATAAACCCAACTGCCAATGATATTCTGGTCGCTACAATTAATCGACTTAGTAGATCACGCCCATATTTATCGGTTCCTAAAAAGTAGGTTTTGGTGAAAATTGGCGACTTATATTCGGAGAAAACAAGCTCTTGACTTGGGATCGTTTTTAAGTACTCTGTACCATAATGGGTATAAGCAACGATAGAATCTGAAACAGTAAACGAACGAATTGGAATAGACTTATAATTTGAAACCTTACCTCCTATTAATTGTTGAATGAAGGAGGTACTACTTGAATCTTCTTTTGGAAGATGTAAGAAAGAAACTTCTGTCCCTGGTATAAGCGTACTTAGCTCTAAGTGCATTTCGTTTGCAAAAGGACTTTTATCAGGCGCAATAAAATAGGCAAAAACCGCACACACAATACTACAGAGTATAATGAATATGCCGAAGAGTCCTGGGATGTTCTTTTTTACTTTTATCACTTTTATAAATCTGCCTTAAAACTACAAATATTGCTTTAATATGAATAGATATCTTCTAAAAAAACAACAAGATATCTGTTTGATAAATGAGTATATTTATCCAATACAAATAGTAAAGTGCAAGAAGGAAAAATTATTAATATGCAACAACATCTTTATATACATGGTGACTACATCAAAGCTGACTCTAATGAGTCCTTTGAAACGATTAATCCAGCCACAAACCAAGTTATTTCCAAGGTAGATCAAGCCAGTGAGGACGATGTTGAAAAAGCAGTAATTTCTGCAGAAAAAGGTTTTGCTGTTTGGTCTGCAATGTCAGCAGTCGAGCGAAGTCGCATCTTACTTAAAGCTGTCGCAATTTTACGCAAGCGCAACGACGACTTAGCTGCTTTAGAAGTAATGGATACCGGAAAGCCACTGCAAGAGGCAAATTGTGTCGATATAATGAGTGGTGCAGACGTGATTGAATATTACGCCGGGCTTATACCAGCATTACAGGGCACACAACAAGATTTAGATAGCAACACTTTTTTCATATCAAAGAGAGAGCCTCTGGGTGTTTGCGCAGGTATTGGCGCCTGGAATTATCCAATTCAAATTGCTTGTTGGAAGTCAGCTCCATGTTTGGCGGCTGGAAATGCAATGATTTTTAAACCTTCCGAGGAGACTCCTTTGAGCGTACTTAAACTTGCTGAAATATACACTGAAGCCGGAATGCCTCCGGGTGTTTTTAATGTAGTACAAGGAGATTATCGAGTTGGTCAGTATTTGTCTCGACACCCTCGTATTGCAAAAATTTCGTTTACAGGTAGCTGTGATACTGGGAAAAAAGTGATGACTGATGCAGCGGAAACACTCAAAGAGCTTACTTTGGAACTGGGTGGTAAATCACCATTAATTATTTTTAATGATGCCAATTTAAACAACGCTGTTTCTGGGGCGCTATTGGCTAACTTTTACACGCAAGGCGAGGTTTGTACCAACGGTACCAGAGTATTTGTCCAGAGCGGTGTTTACGATACATTTATAGAGAAAGCAAAACAGCGTAGTGAAGCCATCAAATTGGGTAACCCGATGAACTTAGATACACAGATGGGTTCACTTATCAGTGCAAAACATCTTGATAAAGTAATGGGCTATATCAATCAGGCAAAGGATTCTAATGCACGTCTTATATGTGGTGGTAATCGACATAATTCTGATGATACTCGTGATGGTTTTTTTGTTGAACCAACGATTTTTGCAGATTGTGAAGATGATATGGCACATGTTACAGATGAGATTTTTGGTCCAGTGATGTCGGTACTACGATTTACTGATGAAACAGAGGTCATTGAACGCGCAAATGACACTAGCTTTGGTTTAGCCGCAGGTGTATTTACGCAAGACATAAATCGTGCACACCGTGTTATTAATCAATTACAAGCAGGAATATGCTGGATTAATAGTTGGGGAGATTCGCCGGCCGAAATGCCTGTGGGTGGATATAAACAATCTGGAATAGGACGCGAAAATGGCCCTGAAACTTTAAAACACTACACCCAAGTAAAAAGTGTATTTATCCGTATGGATAATGTAGATAGCCCATTCTAAATTCAAATAAAAATACGACTGAAGGTGCAAGAAGAAAAAATTATTTTAGGAATAGATCCAGGGACTAGTATTATGGGCTTTGGTTTGATTAAAAAAAAGGGCTCCAACTTCGAAATGATTATGATGGATGTTTTAATCATGACTAAAATAAACGACCCTTATTTAAAGCTTCAAAAAATATTTCAGAAAACTTTGGCAATTATAGACCAATACCACCCGGATGAAGTGGCTTTAGAAGCTCCGTTTTTTGGTAAAAATGTACAATCAATGTTGAAATTGGGGAGAGCCCAAGGCGTTGCTATGGCGGCAGCTTTGCAAAGAGATATCCCTGTGACAGAATACGCCCCACTAAAAATAAAAAAAGCTATTACAGGTAGAGGGGCAGCATCCAAAGAACAAGTAGCTGCCATGTTAATGCAAATGCTAAATATTAAAGAAATGCCTAAATACTTAGATGCCACCGATGGATTGGCTGCAGCAATGTGTCACGGCTTACAAAACGGGGCAATTAACACTGGAAAAGGAAAATCTACTTGGGCTAGTTTTGTGAAAAACAACCAAGATAGAATTGGGTAATCTAGCTAGAACTTCTCCTTGATGTTCTCAGCAATTCCCTTCATTTCAGCATCCTCAACTTTTAACTTAGGCTTAGAGAAATTAATATCCTCCACGTTTTGAAGTGGTATTAAATGGATGTGTGCATGTGGCACTTCTAATCCTATTACCGCAATACCTACTCGCTTACATGGCATAACCCTTTTTAGAGCCTTAGCAGTCTTTTTAGCAAACAACCATAGATTAGTGTACGATTCGTCAGAGAGGTCAAAAATAGAGTCTATTTCTTGCTTTGGAATAACAAGTACATGTCCTTTAGCTAATGGGAAAACATCCAAAAAGGCTAAAAAGTTTTCATCTTCAGCAATTTTATAAGCAGGAATCTCACCCTTTACAATTTTTGTAAATATACTAGCCATTAACGGGTGATATTGATAATCTCAAATTTCATCAATCCAGCAGGAACAGTAATTTCGGCAATTTCGCCCACTTTCTTTCCTAATAAGCCTGTACCTATAGGAGAGTTTATAGAAATTTTACCTGATTTTACATCTGCCTCAGACTCTGCAACTAATGTAAAAGTCATTTCAGTGTTATTTGCTAGGTTTTTAATCTTCACAATAGACAAAGCCAGAACCTTATCGGTGTCTAATAGTGACTCATCTATTACACGGGCTCCAGCATACATACCTTCGAGTTTTGAAATTTTCATTTCTAACATCCCTTGGGCCTCTTTTGCCGCGTCGTATTCCGCATTTTCAGATAAATCACCTTTATCTCTTGCTTCTGCAATTTGATTAGTGATACTTGGACGCTCCACAAACTTTAGTTGTTCAAGCTCATCCTTTAATTTTTGTAATCCTTCTTCTGTATAATAAGATATAGTAGACATGATAGTACTTTTTAAAAGTAATTTAACGAAAAAAGAAGACCCATTTGGATCCTCTTTTTTATTTAGCATCCTCCCTCAGGAGGGAAATATTATAGTGTTATTCTAGCACCTATTGTGTGAGGCGACGCGAGTGGACTAGCCTGACGGAAAGAATAATCTAATCCGAAGTTAGTTCCTGAGCTCAATGGTATTTCGAAAGTGAAACCTGCATTTAGTCCAGTAAACACAGTAGTTCGTGTAGCTTGATCTAAAATCCCAGCTTCGTATACATAACCTGTTCTTAACATGAAGTAGGATTTGTAACCATACTCTAGCCCTAACCCGTATTGATCTTTAGTAAAGGAATTAGATGTGAAATTACCTGCCATAGTTAAACGACTGTCCTGATCGATCGTGAAATCGTAAGAACCACCAATGTGTAATAAAGAAGGTAATTCGAAAGCATCAGATCTTAATTCATATGTTTGATCGTAATCTTGACCGAAAGCATCATCATTCGTTAATTTAACTCCGTTACCATCACCTTCAAATTTCATTTTAGGACCTACGTTTTTTAACGAAACCCCAAATTTAATTTGACGATTTGCTCCAGCTACATATTGAATACCTGCATCTAAAGAGACAGCAGAAGCTTTCATATCTGGAGTAGATTCAGAGATCATTCGTACTGTAGCACCCCCAGAAATGTTATCGGTAAATTTCTTAGCATAAGAAAGTCCAATATTCATTACCACAGGAGAATAAGTAGCACCAGTACCTTCTGGAGCGCTAGGATCGGTAATACTAATTTCACCAAAACTTACAGTAGATATGGCTAAACCAAGTACTGCATCGTCTGCTAAAGCTTTAGAAAAACCAAAAGCACTTACTTGCATATCGAAAAGCCAAGTAGTAGAAGCGAAAATAAACTCTGTATTTTCAGTCCCTGCTAAACCAGCAACATTTAAGAATGTAGCTTCTAAACCTTGAACAGAAGCAGTATTAATACCTCCCCATCCTGAAGAACGAGCCCAAGGGTTGATTAACAATTCTGTAGCACCAGCTTGTCCCGAACGTTGTTCGTTACCTGCAAATGCACTACTAGAACAAAGTACTAATAAACCTGTTAAAAGAACAGGAAACACTTGTTTTGTATATTTTTTCATAACCATAGTCGTATGAATTTTAGTCTTTAACAATTTTAGTCTACTAGAATGAATCTAAATCAATTGGACGAAGTGCACCGAACCATTTTAAAGTTTTCTCACCATACTTCTTACCATCAATATGTATAATGTATACACCTGAAGCAATTGCAATATTGTGATTATTCTTTAAATCCCAGTCCCAACCTGTTACGTTAATTTCACTATCTAAATCTACACGTCTTACGAGTGTACCCGAAACATTGTAAATAGATATAGTACAAATTTTTGGAAGGTTTGTAATTCTTACACGTGTATCAAGTTGACCACCCTCGTAGTTCGTATTTCCGTAATAAGGATTCGGTACTACTTGAATTAGATCCATTGCATCTGTAGCTGCATCTAAATCATTCGTAACGGTCATTATAGATTTCGTTTCGAAAGCGTAAAGTGGGTTCCCATCATTTATGTCTGAAGCAGCATCGCAGCCATCAACATCTTCGAGGTTGTACTTTTCGTAACTTTTTGAAACTCTAATTTGAACTTCTATAGTCCCATCTAAAAGAGTTGAATTTTGAGAAGCTAATGGAATAGATACCCAAGCTAAATCTTCATATACTTTCTTTTGATTTACAAAAGACTCCATCGCTATTAGTCTGCTGTAGAAAGGATGGTCTAGCTCTTCATCGCCAGCATATTCGCTCATCGCTACATATACATAATGACGACCACCAAAAACGATATTAGATTCATCAAAAGTATTACTAAAGAAAGCAGAGAAGAAGTTCTCCCCAGCTATATTAGTAGAAGTAGGATTCCAAATCATGTCACTACCATTATGATCAGGTAAAGTGGAAGCTTCACCGAACATCATGTTCAAACGAGTTCCTCTTTCTAAATCTAAGGCATATCCAGGAAACCAAGAGAATCCTGTAGTTCCATCTTCATCCATACCATCTTTATCAACAGAAGGCAAATCTTTCAATAACATTCTAGTTATAGTATCTCCAGTTTCAATTACTGGAACACGAGTCCAAAGAGATTTATCATCGGTATACACAATATCAACTGAAGTTAATTTGTTCAACTTTTGACCTCTACCAATAGATGGAGAATGTTTAAATGCAATATCATCTTTATCGAAACCAACTAACCTGTACGGAGCCCACATTCCATTTAGAATACCTTCGTAAGTTGAGTTTTCATCCTCCCAAGCATCAGTAGTACCCATGTCTATATCTATTGCATCGCCACCTGCAGGATCGGGATTAGAAGCAGTTCCAGAACGGATCCAGTTAGCTGGGTGTACAAATACAGCGCCTTGAGATTCGCCAAAGAAATCGTTATCAGGAACAAAGTCTAACCAAGAAGTAGAATTCTCTTTAATTAACGTAGCACTTAACAATCCGTTAGAACCATTCGTATCATCACCTGCATTAATTGCATTCACAATGGTAACAGACAATCCAACTTCAGCAATTATCTGTTCGTTCTTAACACTCATAATAGTATCAGAATTCCAAGACTCACCAGAAGTAAGGTTGGTTAAAATCCATCTAGCAGTATCGTTAACAGAATTAAGTACAAAAGTAAATTCAGCGTTTTCTGGTACGTTTAATGGATCAATTACTTTAATGTCTACAGGACCTCCATCTAGAGCATAGTCTGTACTACTAGTACAGTCACCATTTAATAGTGCAGTTTTCATCTCGGTAGTAAACTGTAGTTCTAATCCACCGTTACCCATTCCTTCTAAACGAGTCATCGCTGGAATAGTACCATAATTTGAATTTTGGATAGTCCCATTAGATTCTGCACTCGTAATATGAGGTATTGCAGTGTACTGCTTAATATTTTTACGACCCGCTAAGAATGGTTTTTTCTGACCTTCGAAACTCGCTGCGTAAATATTTTCTGGATCTGGGACTTGATCTTGCTTATACTCAAGGTATTCGTTGTATCCGTATGCAATAGCAGTAAAATAATAAGTTCTGTTATTGATTAAAGTACGGTCACCCTCAGCAAATAAATCTTGCGTGATCACGAAAGAGTGAATAATTCCATCATTTGCAGCCTCGAGAGTCATATTAGTAGGAACATCAGCTTCGAGGTCTAAACTAAAGTCAAAATTAGTAAGATCTGCAATAGGAGAAATTGTTTCCTCAGCAGTAGCATTACCATTTTCATCTCTATAGTTTTCAATATCACATTGAAAAACCATTCTAGCCTTATCTACATCGTATACATCAGAAGCGGTAACCGTTTCGTCTTTTAATTGAAACACTTGGTACCCCTCAAACACATACGCATCTCTATAAGGTAGAGTTTGAGCATCGTCGTAATAACCAGAAATATTAATCAAATCTTCTTCTAAATAATCTTCGTTTGCATTCTGATTATTATTAGAAATGTTTGCAGCATTCGAAATCGTGAAAATAATTTCTTTATTTAACTCTTGAATGGTTAAATCTGGTGCATCTGGACCGTCAAGAACCTCAAAACAAATATCAAACAGTTTTTGTGCTTTATCATCTGCTATACGCATAAGCTCTACAGATTCCCAAGCACCACCACTACTAGCTCTTGCCCATACTACACCAGTAGTAATAGTATTTAAAGCTCCAGGCTCTAATGTAAAAGGCCCTGCAGACTGAACAAAACGTCTATCTGCGGGTTCATTACCTGCAATTTGTTCTGTCCACGAATCTTCAAAAGAAGGATCGGTATCACCAGGGAACATAAAGTTACATAATGGGCTCGATGGGTTTCTACCATCTGCACCATAAGTCATTGGCTTATTATCGAGCCATTTTCCTTGTAAGTAATTATAAAAATCTTGAGCAATGTCTGGATTACCTGTTACAGATCCATCATTGTTAAAATACATAAATTTAGACATAATGATTTGCTCACCTGCCTCATCTATAATACCATCCATATCGTTATCGATACCATCGCCTTCATCAGCCACAGGACCTCTAAAGAAATCGACTCCAATAGCAGGAGGATTAGCACCATAACCAGCAGCAGTACCATCATCTTCATCACCATTGTAACAGTAACCTAATCCTCTGGCAACATCACAACCTACAAAATCATCTTGGTAATCACCTAAATCTGGATCTACATGTACTCCAAAATACGCATCATTCAATGCATTATGCGAACGGTTAATTAGTTTATAGTTATAAAAAGTCATGTTATTAATCTCGTCGTTGGTAGAGAAAGCAAAAGCTTGTGCTTGAATTTCTAAACCAATAGGCTCAACTGAACCAGAAGCAGTATGAGACTCTCCTTTATCGTTGTAAACCCACCATAGTGTTTGATCACCAAAAAGCATGTCGTATTCCTGACAATTAAATGTACCATCTAAATTATACTCAGGATAATCTCCTACTGTAGGATTATATTCACCATCACCATCTACATCGCGGAAAGGAGCCAAAGTTTCGAGAGCATAATAAGGATTCGTTCCAACTAGCTCATCGTATTCCTCACTAGCATTATTGTTTTGGTCATCATCATCACGATTTCCAGGGTAATTTAAAATAGAAAGTGGAATTGAATAGTCTGGAAACTCAATACTAGGATTTTGCGAAGTAGAATAAGCAACAAACTCTTCAACCTCAGCTCTAGTAATTACATGGTGATAATCGTACTTAGCACAAATGAATGCTTCTGTAGTACCATATTTATTGTTTGGATTACCATCGGCACTTAAACGAACATTGTCTAAAGGACCTGGCCAGTAATCGTTACCCGACTGACGGTAAGTCTGAGCTGCTACTTTAAGCTGGTCATCATCATCCATACCACCGATCCATAATGAACCTGCAAATAAAGAGTGTTTTCCACTGTTTTTTGGAATTTCGTATTTCCCAGCAGCTAAGTTCCACCACATATCACCACCATTCAATATGGTAGTTTTAACATTATTAATATCTAATAATGTTTGAGCAGTACCAGCAGCACAGTTATACGCCAAAGATTGAGTAGGCGTGGTAGCATCTCCACCAGAATAATTAACATTTTCTTTTGCTTGAGCACCTAAACCTAGGGTTGCAAAGAAAACATACAGCGTATTTTTAATTGTCTTTTTCATAAACATACAATTTTCTACCAAGACTAAAAGTCTAGTGTTACACCTAAACGAACAGTTCTCGGACGCGTGTAATTATTAGGGTTATTTAACTTTAAAGAGTATAAATCATTAAAGGCTGTGGGATCAACTTGATTCTGTGTAGCGTTTACACCTACTGCAGAGTTAAGATACCCATCGTCGTCTGCATTACCAGTATATTGGTAAACAGTAACAAGGTTTTGAGTATTTAACAAGTTTTGTACTTGGAAATATACATTCATAGAAGCAGATTTCATTTCCTCACCTTCGCCCCAAGAAATATCAAAGCCTTTGTTTACTCTCAAATCTAAACGGTATCTCCATGGTAAACGAGAACCGTTTACAGAACCCTCTAGGTTTGTTCTATCGTTTATACCAAACATTGCCTCACGAGTAGAATTTAATTGTCTAGAGAATGGAGTTCCCGAACCTGCAGTAGCAACAACGTTTACACCCATATTTTCTAATATTGGGCGACCACCTACAGTAGGTCCATTGTATTTGTTTCCAGACCCGTAACGGAAGTCAATACTTGCAGTTAAATTATGACGTTGGTCGTAATCTAAAGGTAAGGTTGTTCTTAAGTTAGGTTGGTCAGAGTTTACAATATCAACTCCTGAAGTAGAAGATGAACCAGACCCATCTGCAAACTGTAAAGTATAGTTAGCGTTAAAACTAATATTGTTAGTTCTACGCATTTCGTAAGCCAGAGACAAACCTTTTACAGTACCAAAATCAATGTTTCCATAAGTAAAATACTCTCTCGGGTATGCAAATGCAACTCTAGTATACTGAATCATATCTCTCATTTCTCTATAGAAAGAAGAAATAGAAATTGCAGAACTAGCAGATAGAGTTTGCTTAAATCCAAGCTCGTAATCTGTAGTACGTTGTGACTTTAAGTTTGGATTATTTATTGTACTAGCTGTTTTATGAGCCAAGAATAAATAATCTGTAGGATCCATTCTGTTTCTACTCGGACGCTGTGTTAATACATCGTAATGTGCATAGAAAATAGCTTCATCAGAAATTGGGAAATTGAAAGAAATACGAGGCATGAAAGAAACTTGCGGTGTATAATCTTCGAACGCATCGGCGCTTAAACCTGCATTTAAAGGGTCTTCTGCTCCAGTTGTCGAATTTGCTAACATTGGTATAACCCCTGTAGAAGCATCTAAAACACCTGGATCTGTAATTGGCAGACCTTCGGCATTGTACCAGTTATCACCATTTCTATATCCTGTAATAAAAGATGCGTTTTCCTTAGCGTTTACATACACTACATATTCGTCTCCAATATTAGTTGGGTGATCTCCAAGGTCACTAACTTCTCCAGCTGAAAGAACTTCGAATATAGAATATTTGTCTTTCAACACTTCCTGGTTGGCATCGTATCTATCTACACGAACACCAATATTGAAGATTAAATCTTCGAAAGCGAATTTATCTTGAATATAACCCGACACATAAATAGGTTGGAAAGCACCCATTTCACGTTTATAATCTCCATTGTCATCTTTATCAGTTAAGAATTCTTTCATTCCTGGCTGAGCACCTTCAAGTTTATTTCCGTTACTATCGTAACCATACCAAGAACCGTAAGATGAATTAGGATTTTGTGTAAGCAACTCATCAGAACTAAACATAGAAATATCGAAATCCGAAGGTAAATAAGTATGAATATCTACAATTTGATCGTCATCAATATCATGTGCATCTCTAAACTTAGTTGCAAAACTGGTCATCTCATCTAAATTGATAATATTTTGTTGTCCGACTAAAGAACCTTGGTCGTTTAAGAATTCGTAAGAGCCCTCTTCAAGACCAATGTATTTATTTACCTGTTGCTGAGCTAAGGTCCATAATCCAACAGGACTAATTCCATAGTATCTATCATCTCTTTGCTCGTACTCGAAACCAAACTGAAGTGCGTGATCGTTAATATCGGCAGAAGCAGAACCTGTGAAACGGAATTGAGTATCTTTATACTTACTGTATCCATTATACTCTCTACCGGTATTGTACCATAAAGAATATACATCCTCAGTACGATCTCCATTTACTGCAGCTCCAATACCACTTACTTGCGCTAAACTTGTAATTCCTTGATTCCCTAAGAAATCGAAATACGATTGGGTATAAGTAGTAGCATAAGGGTTTAAATTAGCTGCTTCGAATTCATAATTTGTAATTACGTTACTTTGTTCCACAAAATTGTAAAATGGTACATTTTGATCCAATTCAGCATCGTAATAAAAACCACCTACTTCAACCACAGTATCAAGTCCATTCCAAAGTACATTTAAGCTATCGCTTGGATCCCAAGGAAGGCTTTGCAGTAGACCACGCTCTGGTGTGAATTTACCAATATAACCGTAATTAAATAGATTGTCTTCATGATCTGAATCTTGAGTGATTTGATTATCTACAGAGTAATCTGCCTGTAAAGTAAAGAATGCATTCTTTAAAGAAGAAGATGATTGCTCGTCGTCTGAAGCACCAAAACTCTGTTGTAAACGAGAATAAATTCTCCAAGAATTCTTAATCGTTTCTGGATTATTCTCTGGATTGAATAAACTGTAAGTATAAATATAACCTCTGTCTTTAGAATACGAGAAGTTACCACCTAAAGTAATATTAGTGTTTTTAGAAGGTTTAAAATCAATTTTACCTTGAATACGAGCACTTTTCTTAGCAACATTTTGCTTGGCATCAATGTGCTCTAAATCATCCATGGTGATAAATTCAGCAGCTCTTAAAGCTTCTACCTCACCTAGGTTATAACTAAACAATAATGGAGTATCGTGAAGCTCATCCATTTTGGCATCTTTCACCTTATACATACCAACTGCTGATGGATCTTCATCCTTCACGTCTTCGTATTCACCAGATAAAAAGAATCCTAAAATGGAGTTACCTTCTTCGTTTTTCATTAATGGACCCGATAAGTTAAACCCTACTAAGTTATATCCATAAGGATCTAACAAACTAGAGGAAACAACTTCCATCCCACCGAAAAATTCGTTTGAAGGACCACGAGTAGTAATACTAATTACACCCCCCATAGCATCTCCATAAGAAGCAGGTAACCCACCTGTAATTACAGTCATTTGTTCTATAGAAGATTGTGGTAACTTATTAGACGCTCTCACTTTAACTCCATCAATATAGAAGAAAGTTGCATCAGAACGTGCACCACGCACATTTAAAGCTCCCCCTTCATCTTCTTGATAAATACCCGCAGTTTGCGCAGCCACCGACTGTACATCACGCGTTGGTAAAGCAGTAATAGCTTCCTTTGTCAAGGTAGTCCCTGTTTTATCTGGATCGATAAGAGGTACCACATATTCAACTAATTCTACCTCACCCAATACATCAGACTCCATTTTAAGCCCTGCATTGATAAAAGTAATTTTGTTAGAAGAAACTAGAACGTCGCGTATTTCTTTGGTTGCGAAACCAATAAACGACACTTTTACCGTGTATCTACCTGGGTCTATTGGTTTGATGGTATACTTCCCATCAAAATCAGCAACAGCTCCATTAACAACGGTTCCATTTAATTCTATCACAATATTTGCCATTGGTACAGACTCTCCTGTATCAAACTCTGTGATTGTACCTTTTAAGGTACCTGATTGCGACTGTGCTATAGAATAATTTGAGATCCCGAGCAAGGCAATCACAGCTAGTAATTTTCGCAGCATAAACTTATCTTTTAGTTTGGCCTAGATTTTTTTCAATCTGGTAAATATAGGACTAATAAAGATGCCATTCAAATACTTTCCGCAAGTAATACTCGTTATAGTACAATTCTTTATCGTTTTTTTGCAGTAAGACTTACAAACATAACTCAATATCAACTATTTGTATGAAACGATTACTTATACTTATTAGCCTTCTATTACTTGTTTGCGGATGCGATAAAGACAAATATGAATTCCCTGACGCCTACGTTAACACTTTTTTATACCCCAATAATGTCGAGTTTAATGGCTTGCACTTCCCTGGAGGGGCTACTTATATAGATGGAGGCGTAAATGGAATTTTAATTTTTCATGATTATTTCGATAACTACATTGCCTACGACCGCGCTTGTACAAATGAGCCCTTAAATAGCTGTGAACAGGTCTATATTAATACCGAAGAATCAAATGTGCTTTCTTGCCATTGCTGCGATTCGGAATATTTTATTTTTGATGGCGCCGTAACACTAGGACCAGCACATTACGCACTACACAGATACAAAACTAGCTTTGATGGTGTTAAACTGAGGATTTATAATTAGGGTGGTGGAAATGATTTGAACTTCGACAAACAACTGACTGACAGCCAATTCCCAATTCCCCAAAAAAAAACAACCTAAACCAAAAAAATCGCCCGAGGGCGATTTTTTGATTTTATAAAACATAGAAGACAATCTTCTAAATTCTTTGCCTTATTTAATAACGGTAGTATTCTGGCTTATATGGGCCTCCAACTGGAACGCTAATATAATCAGCTTGATCGTCGCTAAGAACCTCTAGGTCTACACCTAACTTAGCTAAATGTAAACGAGCTACTTTCTCATCTAAGTGCTTCGGTAAGGTATAAACCTTGTTTTCGTATTTATCAGAGTCTAGCCATAACTCTAATTGAGCTAATGTTTGGTTTGCAAAAGAGTTAGACATTACAAAAGAAGGATGTCCAGTAGCACAACCTAAGTTTACCAGTCTACCTTCAGCTAATAAAATAACATCTTTACCTGCAATTGTATATTGATCTACTTGAGGTTTGATTTCAATTTTTGAAGCACCGTGGTTATCATGCAACCAAGCCACATCAATTTCATTATCGAAGTGCCCTATATTACAAACGATGGCTTTGTCTTTCATATTCTCGAAATGACGACCTACTATAATATCTTTGTTCCCTGTAGTAGTAACTACAATATCAGCTTGTTTAACTGCATCGTTCATTTTCATCACCTGGAAACCTTCCATAGCCGCTTGAAGCGCACAAATAGGATCGATTTCTGTAACAATTACACGAGCACCTGCAGCTTGTAAAGACTGCGCAGAACCCTTACCTACATCACCATAGCCGGCAACTACAGCAACTTTACCTGCAATCATTACATCTGTAGCTCTACGAATACCATCAATTAAAGACTCACGACAACCGTATTTATTATCGAACTTCGATTTTGTAACAGAATCATTAACGTTAATGGCTGGCATAACTAAAGTACCATTCTTTTCTCTGTCGTATAAACGGTGAACTCCTGTAGTAGTCTCCTCAGACAATCCTTTGATGTCTGCAACCAACTCTGGGAATCTATCAAAAACCATATTGGTTAAATCACCACCATCGTCTAAGATTAAGTTTAAGGCTTTACCACCTTTAAACGAACGTAAAGTTTGCTCTATACACCAGTCAAATTCCTCGTCGTTCATACCTTTCCAAGCATAAACAGGTACGCCTGTAACAGCAATTGCTGCAGCTGCGTGATCCTGAGTAGAAAATATATTACACGAAGACCAAGTAACATCTGCTCCTAAAGCAACCAGAGTTTCAATTAAAACAGCCGTTTGAATAGTCATGTGTAAACAACCTGCAATACGTGCCCCTTTTAAAGGTTGCGCCGCAGCATATTCTTCACGAATAGACATTAAACCAGGCATCTCTGCCTCCGCCAAACGGATTTCTTTTCTTCCCCAGTCTGCTAAAGAGATATCTTTAACCTTGTATTGAACTGTACTCATAGTTTCGTAATTTTTTAATAGAATTTTCAAGTGCAAATATACAATAAATCAATTTGTGAATTTGAGAATTGCTACTTATTAATGATTAATTAATCGTTTAAAAGAAATCTAAACTTCTCAATCATATTCAGAAATGATTATTGACAGCAAGACTATTTTGACTATTAATTCTAGAGCGTATTGAATTGCCAACCGCTTACAGCCCTTCTTTTAAATCCAATTTTTCCAAGTGCTTATATTTAGATCCCTATATTTACAATCGAAATGAAACAAGTATTTTACAAAAGCATAGCCAAAGAGGGTCACCTATATATGTGGAAGGTGCAATCGTCTGCCTTGCAATTATTAAAGTGTATAAATTTGTCTGGTGCAGAGACCTTAAATTTTGCAGACTTAAAAACAGAAAAAAGGAAAGTTGAGTTTTTGGCTTGTAGAATTGCCTTAAAAAACCTGTTTACTAAAGATCTTATTTTAGAACATTTTACTTCTGGAAAACCTTTTATTAAAGAAGCAAAACACCTTTCAATTTCGCATAGCCATAACTATATAGCCATAGCTTTTGGAGAAACAGAAATCGGAATAGACATTGAAAAGCCTCAAGAAAAAATGCTTCGTCTAATTTCGAGAGTACTCTCGGAGCAGGAAAACAAAACATTCCTTAAAAATCCAAGCAAAGAACTTGCCTGTAAATTATGGGGAGCCAAAGAGTCGATTCTTAAATATATCGGAGACAAAAATCTCAATTACCGAGACGATATAATACTCAAAGGGAATTCTGCTCGCTATTTAGGAAAGGAATTCAACATCTACCACGAAGAGATTGAAGAAATGATTTTGACTTACGTGGAGGGGAAATGATTTGATGATTTTAGAATGGTTGTGTGAAAAGCAAACAAGTTCAGTCTTTATCTTCTTAATTCTCTAACTTCTGTATTCTGACTCCTACCTTCTTCTTCTCATTTACTTCTCCATACAATCGCATGGCTCACTCATAAATAAGTCCACACCTTTCATCAGCTCTAAATTCGCATTGTACTTAGTAAAGGATAAAGCAAGACCTCGAATGTCTAGCAATTTAAGATTTTTCAAGTTTGCTAATTCTTTGGGAAGCGATTCAATATTGTTATCCCATAAATCCAATTCCTCTAGAGATTCTAAAAGACGTATACTAGTAGGAATAATCTCAATATCATTTCTACTTAAATAAAGTGTTGTTAGGTTCGATAAATGCGCCAAAGAATCTGGAAAAGACTTTATTTTGTTCTTACTTAAATCGAGCACTTTTAAATTTGGGAACTTCTGTAATTCTTTAGGAAACTCTGTAAACCCTTTTCTCCTTAACTCGATTTGATAAACCTGATCAGAATTCTCTAAAGCTGCATCCAAACTTTTATAAACGAAGTCTTCTTGTGCAAAAACACTAAAACTAGCAACTAAAAAAAAGAATAACAGGCGCATCTTAATTGGCTAGAACAAATTGCTTATCCAATTCTAACTGAACTTTTAAAGCCTCCAAGCTTTCAAATTTTTGCTCTTCTCTAATCCAATTTTCAAAAGTTAAGGTGATTTCTTCTCCGTAAATATTCGCTTCAAAATCTAAAATATGTACTTCTATCGTTTTCTCCTCGCCATCTATGGTAGGCCTCAATCCAATATTTAGCATCCCTTTATATACCTGCTGATGTACCGAAACAGTTACCGAATAAACGCCATTTGCTGGAATGAGTTTATGCGAGTCAACCACTTTTAGATTCGCAGTTGGGAAACCTAATTTATGTCCCAAATTATTTCCTTTAACTACAATACCACTTAAATGGAAATCGTGTGTTAAATAATCTTTCGCCGTTCTAATATCACCAGATTCTAATGCTTTTCTAATCTTAGTAGAACTCACCGAAATAGCATCTATGTCTTGTGCATGTATCTCCTCAACTTGGAAACCATACATAGGACCGTATTCTTTAAGGTGCTCAAAACTCCCCTCTCTGTTTCTACCAAAATGATGGTTATAACCTATTACAAGTCTTGAAGTCCCCAGTTTATTAACCAGAACATCTCGAACAAACTCTACCGAAGAAAGGCGAGAAAATTCTCTAGAAAAAGGATGTATGATTAAATGATCAATCCCAGCAGCTTCTAAAAGTTTGATTTTTTCGTTTTTTGTGGTAATGAGTTTTAAATCATTGTCGGAAAACAAAACCATGCGAGGATGTGGAAAAAAGGTTAATAAAACCGTTTCTCCATTTATAGAAGTCGCTATTTCTTTTAAGCGATCTATAATTTTAGAATGCCCAACGTGTACCCCATCGAAAGTACCTGTAGTAACTACTGCATTCTCAACTCCTTCAAACTCTTCAATGCTATGATATATTTTCACAAGCTAAAATCTAACAACATTATTACCAGTAATTAAGCCGATTAAACAGTACGTTTAAAAGTGCATTCAAAATTAGCAAAATAAAAAAGGAGTGGGCTATTATCTAATCAAATAAAAATCAGTAAATTTGCAGCCGTAAAACGCGGATATTCATTTTCAACAAAACATATTTTACGATGTCAAAAAATATCGGAAAAATCGCCCAAGTAATTGGACCAGTTGTCGACATTAAGTTCGATAGTAGTGTAGCTGACTTACCTAACATCTATGATGCTCTTGAGATTACAAGAACTAATGGTAGCAAAGTAATTCTTGAATGTCAACAGCACATTGGAGAAGATACAGTTCGTGCCATTTCAATGGATTCAACGGATGGATTAAGTAGAGGAATGGAAGTTATTGCTTCTGGATCTCCTATTTTAATGCCAGTTGGTGAAGAAATTAAAGGTCGTTTATTTAATGTTGTAGGTGATGCAATTGACGGGATCAAGCCTTTGGATAAAACCAATGGATGGTCAATTCACCGTGATCCACCTAAATTCGAAGAGTTATCTACTTCTTCAGAAATTTTACTTACAGGTATTAAAGTAATTGATTTAGTTGAACCATACTCAAAAGGTGGTAAAATTGGTCTTTTCGGTGGTGCTGGTGTAGGTAAAACTGTACTGATTATGGAGTTGATTAACAACATAGCCAAAGGACACGATGGTATTTCTGTGTTTGCTGGTGTAGGTGAACGTACTCGTGAAGGGAACGATTTACTACGTGAGATGATCGAATCAGGAGTTATCAAGTACGGTAAAGCCTTTGAAGAAGACATGGAAAAAGGTGGTTGGGATCTTACGAAAGTAGATCACAAAGAATTAATTAATTCTCAAGCTACTTTAGTATTCGGTCAAATGAACGAATCTCCAGGTGCTCGTGCTCGTGTGGCACTTTCTGGTTTAACTTTAGCAGAATATTACCGTGATGGTGAAGGTGATGGCGCTGGTCGTGATATCTTATTCTTTATCGATAATATTTTCCGTTTCACACAAGCTGGTTCTGAAGTTTCTGCCTTATTAGGTCGTATGCCTTCTGCTGTTGGTTACCAACCAACACTTGCTACAGAAATGGGAATGATGCAAGAACGTATTACTTCTACTAAAAACGGTTCTATTACATCGGTACAAGCGGTATACGTACCTGCCGATGACCTTACTGACCCTGCTCCAGCGACAACTTTCGCTCACTTGGATGCAACTACAGTATTGTCTCGTAAGATTGCTGAATTAGGTATTTACCCTGCGGTAGATCCTTTAGATTCTACTTCTCGTATTTTGAACCCAGAAGTATTGGGTGATGTACACTATAAATGTGCTCAAGATGTAAAAGAGATTTTACAACGTTACAAAGAGCTTCAAGATATTATCGCTATTTTAGGAATGGACGAATTGTCTGAGGAAGATAAACAAGCTGTTTTACGCGCACGTCGTGTTCAACGTTTCTTATCTCAACCTTTCCACGTAGCTGAACAATTTACAGGTCTTCCAGGAGTACTTGTAAGTATGGAAGACACTATCAAAGGATTCAATATGATTCTTGACGGTGAATTAGATCACTTACCAGAAGCTGCTTTTAACCTTGTAGGTAATATTGAAGAAGCAATAGAAAAAGGTGCTAAAATTTTAGCGGAAGCTAAAGCTCAATAAACGTCTATGTTAGTTGATATTATTACACCCGACGCAAAACTATTTACTGGTGAAGTTCTTTCTCTAAAACTTCCTGGTACAGATGGTAGCTTCGAGATCTTGAATGATCACGCGCCGATTATCTCAACTTTAGCGGCAGGTGATATTACAGTATCTCTAGATAATGGTCAAACGGAATCTTTCACGATTCACGGAGGCGTTATTGAAATGCAAAACAATAAAATTATCGTTTTAGCTGACTAAGCTGTAAACGTTACAAATATTAAAGAGTCCCTTTTTGGGGCTCTTTTTTTTGTTTAAGATTTTTATCTTTACCTCATGTCTAAAACACAATCACTAGAAGAAAAACTTCAACTTAAATTAGCACTTCGAAAGCAAAACAACAGCCTTCGAGTTCTACACGATAAGTCTAGTTTAATAGATTTTTGTTCGAACGATTACTTAGGGTTTTCCCAAACACTAAATGTAAAACCTTCCACATTATCTGGCGCTACAGGTTCTCGGCTCATAAGTGGAAATTCTAGCCAATTTGAACAGCTAGAGTCTAAAATTGCCAACTTTCACCAATCCGAAACTGCCTTAATTTGCAATTCTGGTTACGATGCGAACATTGGCTTGTTTTCGTGTATAGCACACAAAGGCGACACGATCATTTACGACCAATATATACATGCAAGTATACGAGATGGGATAAGACTCTCTAAAGCACGATCATTTTCCTTTGAGCACAATAGCTTACCCTCTCTACAGAAGAAGTTAGAGCAAGCAAGCGGAAATATTATTGTAGCCATCGAATCCATCTATTCTATGGATGGCGATTGCGCTCCACTAGAGGAGATAATCACTTTATGTGAACAATACAAGGCACACATAATATTAGACGAAGCACATGCAATGGGTGTGCTTGGAGAAAAGGGCGAAGGATTAGCCCAGAGCTTACAGCTACAAGACAAACTATTTGCTAGAGTGCAAACTTTTGGAAAAGCAATGGGCTGCCACGGAGCCGCAATTTTAGGATCCGAAACCCTGAAAAATTATTTAATCAATTATTCACGTTCCTTCATCTATTCTACCGCCCTAGCAGCACATAGTTTAAATAGCATAAACGCTGCCTACACAAAACTGACTAGTGATGATGACATTAGTAATCTCCATAAAAACATAAGCCAATTCAAATCCTTACTTTCTGATACGCTTAAAAGTAAGTGGATAGAAAGCGAGAGTCCAATTCAGTGTTTTTTAATTCCTGGAGTAGATGAAGCTAAAAGGGTAGAAGCTGGATTACAAGTAAAAGGCTTGAATAGTAGAGCCATCCTTCACCCTACGGTAGAGGAAGGAAAAGAACGCATTCGGATTTGTATTCACAGTTTTAATAGCGCACAAGAAATAAAACTTTGTATTGATAGTTTAGAAGAATTAATCAAATGAAAAAATACTTTATAACTGGTATAGGAACGGATGTTGGAAAGACTATTGCAGCCTCAATAATTACAGAAGCTTTAGAAGCAGATTATTGGAAACCCATACAAGCAGGAGATTTAGATACTAGCGACACTCTAAAAGTGAAAGCTCTCGTAGGAAACACTAAAACTGTATTCCATACTGAAGCCTATCGTTTAAATCATCCTATGTCGCCACACGCAGCAGCAGAACGCGATGGGGTAGAAATAAATTTACAAAGCATAAAACTACCCGCTACCCAAAACCATTTAGTGGTAGAAGGTGCTGGAGGATTATTAGTTCCACTAAACAGAAAAGAAACAATACTCGATTTAATCACCCAATTAGGAATTGAAGTGATTCTTGTTTCTCGTCATTATTTAGGGAGT
The DNA here is from genome assembly GCA_905182215.1 of Flavobacteriales bacterium UBA6772. Classification (GTDB taxonomy): domain Bacteria; phylum Bacteroidota; class Bacteroidia; order Flavobacteriales; family UBA7430; genus UBA6772. The sequence continues at coordinate 29,105 of CAJJAI010000033.1, forward strand.
ATAAATCATACCTTAATGAGTGTAGAGTTACTCAAAAATAGAAACATCGCTATAAAAGGTATTCTCTTTAACGGAGCAGAAAATAAGGATACAGAATCTATTATACAGGAAATAACTGGACTTACTATTCTAGGTAGAATTGATGAATTAGAAGACCTGAATAAAGGAGTGATTAGTTCTATTGCACAAGAATTGAAAAAAAAATTGCTGTAGGCTGAAAGCTCACAGCGCATAGCTGAAAAAAATGAATTTAGTAGAAAAAGATCAAAAATACATCTGGCATCCTTTTACCCAAATGAAAACGGCGGGTGCTCCATTACCTATTGTAAAAGGAGAAGGAACCTTATTAATAGACGATAAAGGTAATTCGTATATCGATGCTATTTCCTCATGGTGGGTTAATTTACACGGACATAGCCATCCCTATATTGCAGAGAAGGTTTATGCACAAATGCTACAATTAGAACATGTAGTTTTTGCTGGATTCACACACAGTCCAGCAGTAGAACTCTGCGAAAAACTAAGTAAACATTTACCCCAAAATCAAGCGAAATTCTTTTTCTCTGGCGATGGTTCTTCAGCAGTAGAAATTGCACTCAAAATGAGTGTTCAGTATTGGAAAAACAAAGGCGAAAGTAAAACGCGTTTTGTTGCTCTTGACGGTGCTTATCACGGAGAAACATTTGGGGCGATGTCTGCAGGAGCACGAAGTATTTTCTCTGCTCCCTTTTCAGATTTATTATTCGAAAGCACTCATATACCTTTTCCAAAAGATGAAGAAGCCGCTGTAAAAAGCCTAAAAGAAGAATTAGCAAAAGGAGACGTAGCCGCTTTTATTTTCGAACCACTCATACAAGGAGCTGCCGGAATGCGTATGTACAAACCTGAGGCACTCAACAAGCTTATAAAAGTTTGTAAAGAAGCTGGCGTTTTATGTATTGCCGACGAGGTAATGACTGGATTCGGTAGAACAGGAACCACCTTTGCAGTAAATCAAGTAGAAGAAGAACCCGATTTTATATGCATGTCTAAAGGGCTCTCTGGAGGAACACTTCCACTCTCTTTAACAACCTGTACAAATGCTATTTTCGATGCTTTTTTAGGCGACGATATACAGAAAGCTTTCTTACACGGACATTCTTTTACAGGAAATCCTATTGGTTGTGTGGCGGCAATTGCGAGTTTAGAATTACTCGAAAAAGAAGAATGTCAAGAGGCGATGAAAAATATTGCAGCTAGACATAAAGTGTTTGGTGAGAAGATTAAAAACCTAAGCATCATAAAAGACATTAGACAAACAGGTACAGTAATCGCCATTGAATTAAAAGCAGACTCTTCAGGTTATGCGAGCACAATAAGACAGCAATTATACCAAAGCTTTTTAGCTGAAGGGGTCTTATTAAGACCACTTGGAAATGTAATTTATATTCTAGCACCCTACTGTATTACAGCCAAAGAATTGACTAAAGTGTATGAAGTAATAGAAACTAAATTGAAAACCTTATGTTAAAATAAAACATCAATCGAGATTGAAAATGTACCTAATCATTTCAATCCTTAGCTTTATTGGAGCAATTACAATTCTATGCTACGACTTAACGGTATTAAAATCAATGAGAGAATTTACAGACCCATTTGTGTATGTATTTGTGTGGGCTACCTTTTTATTTCATTTTGAAAGAAAATATATAATTGTAAAACGATAAGTCTCATTTTCAAATATTCAAATTCTCAAATCTTCAAATCGACTTTTAAATCCCCGATCGTATCGCTTCTACAGGATCTAATTTAGAAGCTGCAATCGCCGGAATCATCCCTGAAATAATTCCGATTAAAACAGAAACCCATAAACCGGTTACTACATTACTGACCGACAAGGCAATGTCGAATTCTATATAATAACCTGCTATTACTGTACCTGCATAAACAACAGAAATACCAAGAACACCTCCTATTAAACACAATAAAATAGCCTCAAATAAAAACTGAAGTAAGATAAAGTGATTTTTAGCACCAATGGCTTTTTGAATCCCAATGATGTTGGTTCTTTCCTTTACAGAAACAAACATAATATTGGCAATCCCGAAACCACCTACAAGCAAGGAGAATCCACCAATTATAATTCCGGCTAAGTCGATAACACCAAACATCATGTCTATCCCTTTAGAAATTATACTGGTCTCGTTTAAAGCAAAATTATCATCTGATTTAGGCGCAAGGCGTCTCACAGAACGCAACACTCTTGTGAGATCGTCTTTTAATTGCTCGTTGCTAATACCTTGTTTGGCTTTTACCATAAACATAGGGTTGGTAGACTCGCTGTTGAGTCGAATAAAATTACGTGCAAACTTTACGGGTAACACAATATTGTCGTCATCACTACTCCCAATTACGCTGTCTCCTGCCTTTTCAAAAACTCCTATAACGGTGGCTTTCTGCCCCATAAACTTAATCACTTTCCCAAGTGGATTTTCACCTTCAAAAAGCGATTCAGCAATATTAACACCAATAATAGCAACAGGTTTTCCAGTGGCAGATTCTAAAATTGAAAAATACCTACCAGAGGACAAGTCAAAACCATATACATCCTGATAGCCATGAGAAACTGCAGCAACCCCTATTCCGTCTACATCGTTAGTTCGATATTTAGCCGTTTTATTTCCAGCTCCTACTACAAAAGCAACTGCTTCGGCAACCTCTAGTCGCTGTTCTAAACTCGCTAATTCTTGCAATGTAGGTATTGGTCGTTGGTAGTACTTCCACCATGGATAATCCTCCCCCATAGACCAAGGCCATTTCTGTACAAAAACGACATTGTCTCCCAGAGATTCTACGCTAGTACGAATGTTTCGCTCCAAGGAGTCTACTACCGAAAAAACAGAAATAATTGCAAATATACCGATGGTAACCCCTAATAAAGAAAGGAGTGTACGTAGCTTGTTTCCTACTAATGCTTGAATAGCAAATCGAAAACTTTCTTGTAGTATTTTTAAGAGAATCATAAACCTTTGGTTCCTGTAAATATATAGTTTTCTATTTGTGAATTTAAAAGGAGGTCAACAATTTACGTTTTACCTTTTCACGATTTACGTTTTTCAAACTTAATCCAATTCTTCAGAAAGTAATTTTAACTCTAAACGAGGCGACATTTTTTCGTACACCATTCGATAAACAGCATCGGTAATTGGCATTACTACACCGTAATCCTTATTGATTTCTTTGATGCATTTTACTGCATAATACCCTTCGGCTATCATATTCATATCCATTTGAGCTGCTTTTACAGAATACCCTTTCCCGATGTAGGTTCCAAAGGTTCTGTTTCTACTAAACTTTGAATAAGCAGTAACTAATAAATCACCCAAATAGGCAGAATCTTTGATATCGCGAGTAATGGGGTGTACGGTATCTACAAAGCGTTTTATTTCGCGAATAGCATTCGAAATTAACACCGATTGAAAATTATCTCCATAGCCCAATCCATGAGCTATACCAGCGGCTACAGCAACTACATTTTTCAGAACTGCAGAATATTCAGTCCCGTAAATATCATCAGAAATAGTAGCCTTAATATACCTACATCTTAATTTTTCTGCCATAAATTCTGCTACCGAAGTATCTTCACAAGCAACAGTAAGATACGAGAGACGTTCTAATGCAACCTCTTCGGCATGACAAGGGCCTGTAATAACCCCAATATTATTAAGAGGCACTTTATAATGTTCTTGTATATATTCTCCTACAATTTGATTGTATTCTGGGATAATTCCTTTTACGGCAGAGAAGAATACTTTTTTACTCAAATCGATTTCTAAAGCGGATAAAGTACTGTGTAAAAATGCGGAAGGAATTGCCAATACAATAACATCAGCTTGTTCGCAAATAGTTTTTAAATCGCTACTCACCTCAACAATTTCTGTATTTATACGAGCACCGCTAAGGTAACGTGGGTTGTGTTGCGTTTCTTTAATATGTTGAACGGCATCTTCATTACGCATCCACCAAAAAAGGCTATCTACGTTATTTGCCAATATTTTCACCATTGCGGTAGCCCAACTACCCCCACCAATAACAGCTATTTTTTTATCTGTATTCATCTATTTTTTTCTCAAATGAAATTCAACCTTTTTCAAATTGTCCATTTTCAATAAAAAGGACTCTATAAAAGATATAATCTGCGACTCTGCTCCAAAGTTAATCTTTTCCACATCATCGCTTGGTTTATGATAATCGTTGTGCTTACCTGTCCAAAAATGCAATGCAGGAACACCTACATTGTAAAAAGCAGTATGATCGGAAGGACCATCTTCGCGCATTTTTAATTTTAGGGGAAAAGCATCGCAATCAACTTCGTTTAAAGAAGATTTCCATAACAAGGCACTACCAACACCTTCAATAGTTAAATCCATATTCTTTTCCATGCGACCAACCATATCCATATTCAAGGCAAAATTTAATTCACTTAATGGAATCGTAGGGTTTTGAACAAAATATTGAGAGCCTAACAAGCCCTTTTCCTCAGCAGAAAAAGCAATAAAGAGATAGTTGTACTTTTCTGTGGGTTTATTGTTCACAAAATAATGAGCCAATTCCAACACTGCAGCTGTACCACTGGCATTGTCGTCTGCGCCATTGTGAATTTTTCGAGGACCTTTGTAAAGAGAACCCTCACCACCGTACCCCAAATGATCGTAATGCCCCATAATCGCAATGGTGTTTTCTGCTCCATTATCGAGAAAGCCAATTACATTATGTGCTTTGGTAGGCACTTCGTATTGAAGTACTGATATACTCGCATTTTCTAAATATTCTACGGGTACTTTCGCAAAAGCAGATGGTTTTAAGAATACAACAGGAATTCCGATTTTTTCAATGCGTTTGAAATTTGAAATTGGTAAATCAATACCTTTTTGCGAACTATACAAAAGTAATGCTACCGCCCCCCTATCACGAGCCTCCGTAGCACGAGCTAATAAATCAGGAACCTCAAATTCTATGTTTTGAGGAGTAGAAATATCTATCTGAACTACATATCCATTTACCTCTATATCTAGTCTTTCATAGTCAGAGTATCCCTCCTCAGGTACATGTATACCATGCGAAGCTGATAATACAGGCACATCGGTTAGTATCCCATTTGAAGATAAATTTATCGGATAAAACTCGTGATTTAACCTAATGAGTTTATTGTTAACTGAGAGTGTCGTTTTATTTGGTTTTTGTTTCACCGTTTCGAAATAGGAAAAGGCCTGCACAAATCCATCTGTTCCCTTTGGACTCAAACCAATTTCCTGCATTCTACCTACAATATAATCTCTGGCTTTTATTTCACCTGTAGTACCCGGCTCCCTACCTTCCATTTGATCGCTGGCTAGGGTGGATACATCAATTTTGAGTCTCTTAACTGCCTTTTTATTTACTTTAGAGCAATCTTGCGCCAAGGCAATAAAAGGAAGCAGCAGTCCGAAAAGGATTCCAAATTTTCTCATAAATTTATACGCTTGTTCAAATTTAATACGAGAATTCTCGTAGGTAGTACACAAAAAACCCTCCTTAAATAGGAGGGTTTTTTTATAAGTTAGTATGCTCTGTTTGGATTACCTTCTACATAATACATAAAGGCTTTGTTTACTACTTTGTTCCCACCGGGAGTAGGATAATCACCTGTAAAATACCAATCTCCTTTATGGTTAGGACAGGCTTGGTGAAGTTCGTCTATACCTTGGAAGATAATTTCTACCTCCGCCTTTATATCTTCTGGTTTGAGGAGTTCCACACATTTAGCAGAAATTTCTTCTGGTGTAAATGGATTGTAAATACCTTTCACGTAATTTACAACCTCTTCTTTAGGCAAGCCTATTTGAGCTTTACATTTTTGGTAGATTTCCTCAATTAAAGATTCCATCCCTCTATCTTTCAACAATGCGATAGCTGCTCTAAAGGCAATAAAATCGCCCATTCTAGCCATGTCTATTCCATAACAATCTGGGTAGCGAATTTGAGGCGCAGAAGAAACCACAACAATTTTCTTTGGATTTAAGCGATCTAATATTTTAAGAATACTTTTCTTTAAAGTAGTTCCTCTTACAATACTGTCGTCAATCATCACCAAATTATCGGTATTGCTTACCTGTCCGTAAGTAATATCGTATACGTGTCCTACTAAGCTATCGCGGTTAGAATCATCTGTAATAAAGGTTCTAAGTTTAGCGTCTTTAATTGCAATTTTTTCAATTCTTGGACTTACAGAAAAGATCTCTGTAATTTGTTTTGCCGTAGCATCAGAGCCAAGATCAAGTACTTGTTGTGCTTGTTTTTCTTTATACAAATCTTCCATTCCTTTTACCATTCCGTAAAAAGAAGTTTCGGCTGTATTAGGAATAAAGGAAAATACAGAGTTCTTTAAATCTCCTCCAATACTCTCCATTATTTTAGGGCAAATTAACTTCCCTAATTCTTTACGCTCTGTATAAATATCGGCATCGTTTCCTCTAGAGAAGTAGATACGTTCAAAAGAACAAGCTTTATTTTCTAAAGGCTCTGTTATTTGATCCATGCTTACACGACCATCTTTTTTGATGATTAATGCGTGGCCAGGAGTAATTTCAGAAATGGAGTCTTGAGGAACATTCATGGCTGTTTGTATTACAGCTCTTTCTGAAGCAACCACTACAATCTCGTCGTCTTTATAATAAAAACCTGGACGAATTCCTGCTGGATCTCTCAATGCAAATGCATCTCCATGCCCCATTAAACCGCACATTACATAACCTCCATCCCACTTTTTAGCAGAATTGGCAAGTACATTTTGTACATTTATTTTCGAAGCGATGAATTTTGACATCTCTCGCTTACTGGTAACTTCATCTTTATACTTGTAATAAATTTCGTCGTTTTCCTCATCAAGGAAGTGCCCAATTTTTTCGAGTATTGTAACCGTATCCGATTTCTCTTTTGGGTGCTGACCTAAATCTATAAGTTGATCGAATAACTCATCTACATTGGTCATGTTAAAGTTACCTGCCAATACTAAATTACGAGTCATCCAGTTGTTCTGACGTAAAAATGGGTGACAATGTTCTACACTATTCCCCCCATAAGTACCATAGCGAAGATGCCCTAAAAACAATTCTCCAGAAAACGAAACATTTTCCTTTAACCACTGTACATCCTTAAGTTTCCCAGGATTCTTTTCTTCTACATCTTCAAATTTCTTGTTGATGTAAGTAAAAATATCTTGTACAGAATTAGTTTTATTAGATCGGTAACGAGAAATATACCTTTTACCAGGCGCTACATCGAGTTTAATGTTTGCCAAACCGGCACCATCCTGACCACGATTAACCTGCTTTTGCATTAACAAGTACATCTTATTTAAACCATAAAGAGAAGTGCCATACTTTTCTTGGTAATACTCCAAGGGCTTTAGAAGGCGAATCATCGCTACTCCACACTCGTGTTTTAACTCGTCACTCATAGGGCTTGGGCAGTAAATTTAAGCCTGCAAGTTACAATAAAGTTTAGAGATTTTAAGCCCTGTTTTTGATCCTTTTATTGGGGGAAATAGGGAATAGGTAAAAGGGGATTTAGATAGCAAAAGGCATAAAGAGATAGTTACTACATTTATCAAAAGAATAAATGTGTAACTTGTTGAGGTAAAATTGTATCCTAATATTTTATTATGAAAAATATCATTCCCCTATTCACATTATTTTTAACGGTTAGTCTTAATGCTCAAAACCTAGTACCAAATCCTAGTTTTGAGGTCTATACTGGAATATTTAATGATTTCATGCATAATGCAGATTTAGAATACGCTACACCTTGGTTCGATACCCCTGCATATCCTGGGGGGGGGGGCAACCCCAGATTATATAAACATTAACATGCCGCTAACCTTATACAATAACGATACCTACGAATTTCAAACACCAAAATCTGGTTATGCGATGGCAAGTTTTTTTTCTTGTAATTATAACGAGGTTATTCAAACGAGTGAGCCATTTCAAATTCGACTAAAAGAGCAGATGGAAGTCGGCGAAATTTACCAAGTCAGTTTTTATATCAAAAAGGCTAACTATTACAATTCAGGAGAATGCTATTATGGCTCAGATGAATTAGGAATTTACTTCCATACCGATACCATTTATGGTATGGCTTACGAATCGGAACATGAAGATATAAGTAAAATAGAAAATGCCTTAAATCTTTACGTAATGGATACTACTATTTGGGGCAATCCTTATCCTGTTTTATCTCAATTTTTACAAACGCCAGATGTAGCCTTAGACACCCTTATAAACGACGAGGTAAACTGGTATTTGGTTACCGATACAGTATATGCCGATAAAGCCTACGAGTTTATGACCTTTGCAAGATTTAATATGTTCGAAGATATACAATGGGCTATAGAAGAAGATTGTATTTGGGGAACAGCCGTTTCTGCCATGCTCGTAGACGATGTGAGTGTAAACCTAGTAAATGAAGAACATATAGAAGCAGTGCAGGCTTAGATACTACAATATGTTTGGGAGCGTCTGTACAAATAGGCACAAGTGAACACGAAGATTATATGTATTGGTGGACACCCAACGAGGAAATGGAAACTAGTATTTACGGAAATGTAAACCCCGGTATGCCATGGGTAAACCCCACAGAAACCACCACCTACACGCTAACACAAAAAGACTTTGCATTTGAAGAGACTATAGATGTGGTTACCATAACGGTAGAAGTATGTCCAGGATTTAGTGTAGGTGAAACTGTAGCTGAGACTATTAAAATCTTCCCGAATCCAGCAAAAAACTTTATTGAGATTGAAAGTGGCTATGCCATTGATTCATGGAAGTTATTGGATGTCTTGGGGAAAGAAGTCGCTAGTAGTAAGTATCTGGAATCTAGTAAAAACTTAGTACTTGATGTTTCGTCTTTTGATGCAGGGCTTTATTTCTTGGAAATGGAGCTTGATGGTATTCAAGTTATAAAACAGTTAATGATTGAGTAACACCCCTATAACCCCCTACCTATGTGGGCTAAAGGGCTTAATCACTTTTTCGGATTATTCATTAAATCGCCGTTTTACGTTTTACCTCTTCCATTTTACGTTAAACAAAATCCTCTTTTTTCATTCCCAGCCAATCTAAAGCTGATTTACTTAATAACTGTTCTTTCTGGGCATCCTCCCAAGGCATGCTATTTATTAATTGTCCGGGCTGTAATTCGCCTAGCGGAAATGGGTAATCTGTTCCTAGAGCAATCTTATCGGCACCCATTACATCCACAATATATTCCAACATTTTAGGATCGTGTACGAGGCTATCGATAAAGAATTTTCCAATATAATCTCTAGGGTGTTTTTTGTTATCTACTGCACAAAGGTCTGGGCGAACCTCAAATCCGTGCGAAACACGACCTATGGTAGAAGGAAAAGAACCTCCACCGTGAGCAAAGGCAACGCGCAATTGGGGTAGTCTCTCGAAAACTCCACCAAAGATGAATGAGCAAATGGCTCTAGAGCTTTCTGCAGGCATACCCACAAGCCAGGGAAGCCAATATTTATCCATGTGTTCCTTAGCCATCATATCCCAAGGATGTACAAACACGCACATATCTAACTCTTCGCAAGCTTGGAAAATTGGAAAAAATTCGGCTTCGTTTAGATTCTTATTGTTTACGTGGGTTCCTATTTGAATCCCTTTTAAACCAATTTCTTTACAACGCTTTAACTCTTGTATAGCGAGTTCTGCATTTTGCATCGGAACAGTTCCTAAACCTGCAAATCTGTTTGGAAAACGCTTTACAATATCGGCAATATGATCGTTTAAAAACACAGCTACTTCGAGTGTGTCTTTTGGTTCTGCCCAATACGAAAACATCACTGGAACGGTAGACAATACTTGTACGTGAACACCTTGCTCATCGGACTCTTCCATGCGTTTTTCTGCCGACCAACAATTATCGTCTACCTCGCGGAAAAACTTATCGTCCATCACCATTTTTGCACAACATGGTTTGTGATGATCAAGACTAATGAATCCTCCATAGCCAAACTTTTCCTTAAAATTAGGAATGTCCTTTGGAAGGATATGCGTGTGAATATCTATGGTAAATAAATTCTTTTGTGGCATAGTGCTGTGTTATATAAAACGAGGATCGGTATCCATTTCTGTTCGACATGAATTGCATGTGCGCAAGTCTTTACTTGCGTAAAAAGCCTTAAATCGAGGAATAAAATCTTTTTCAATATTATCTAAAGGGAAATAGGTTTCGTGCAATTTATGGTTGCAATTATCGCAAAACCACAATAAACCATCCATATCATTAGTCCCTTTTCTAACCTTTTCAATAACGAGTCCAACAGAACCTTCAGAACGCATTGGCGAATGCGGTACTTTGGCAGGAAGCAAGAACATCTCACCTTCCTTAATAGGTATATCTACAGCCTTTCCGTCTTCTTGAATACGCACATTTATATCGCCTTCCACTTGAAAAAACCACTCTTCACTTTCGTTGTAATGGTAATCTTTACGAGCGTTAGGACCACCTACAATCATAACTATAAAATCGCCTGCCTGCTTGTAAAGGTTTTTATTCCCTACAGGAGGTTTTAATAAATCGCGGTTTTCTGCTATCCACTTATTTAAATTGAACGGTTTTTGCACTGCCATAAGATCGTTTTTAGTGGGAGCAAGGTACTAAATTTGAATGAGGCACTACAAAGTAGTTTTGCTATTTTAAATAGCCGATGAGTTTAGTAAGAATACTATCTTTGCCATTCAAATACGCAAAAGACTTTTTTCCTCACCCTTAAAAACTCTCTTCCTAATGGGGAGAGAGAAGTTTCGCAAGAAACAGGGTGAGGTTTTGCGTTTCTACCCTATTTTCTTTTTCGGAGACTCTTTTGTTTTTTGCTTATCCGCATGATTTAATTTCCCTTTATTTTACCCGTCCTCCATTATTTTAGAGAAAGAAACGTATAAAATGCGTGTCGAAAAATGCTGTTTGAGTTACACGACTGAAGGGAGTTTAGCGAGTTCATTTTACTAGCCATTTTAAAGTTTATTGAACGTTAAGAAAGTATTGAAAATCATGAGTTCCATTGAAAATGGATGCACACGAACTAATGGAAGTCATGATTTTTGGTTCTTTTCATCGAGAAAAGTACAAGAGAAATAAAGAGAAATTTAGTGTCCATACTATTTGATAGAGAACCTTTTTGTTACCACTGCTCAGAATGGAATAAACATAATTTATTTTAGTGAAATTGAGCTCCAAAATGATGTAGTTAGCGAAAGCTGAAAAGCTCAATACAATTCACTACTTTTGCTGCTCAAAATCAGACAACATGTTACGATCACATACTTGCGGAGAGCTAAACATTAGCAATATAGGAAATGAAGTTACCCTAAGTGGATGGGTACAAAAATCGCGCGACCTCGGGGGGATGACCTTTGTAGATTTACGCGATAGATACGGCATTACACAATTGGTTTTTAATATGGAAACCAACGAAGGACTTTGTTTGGAGGCTCGTAAATTGGGTCGTGAGTTTGTAATTCAGATTAAAGGTACTGTGATTGAACGCAGCGCAAAAAACAAAAAAATTCCTACTGGAGAGATAGAAATTCAAATTGCAGAATTGACCATTTTGAATTCTTCTAAAACACCTCCTTTCACAATCGAAGATAAAACCGATGGTGGGGACGATTTAAGAATGAAATACCGCTATTTAGACTTGCGTAGAAACCCTGTTCGCGAGAACATGATTTTGCGTTCTAAAGTAGCTATTGAAACAAGAAAGTATTTAGCAGACTTAGACTTCATCGAAGTTGAAACACCTGTTTTGATTAAATCGACTCCAGAAGGAGCTCGTGATTTTGTGGTTCCTAGTAGAATGAACGAAGGACAATTTTACGCCCTTCCACAATCGCCACAAACCTTTAAGCAACTGCTTATGGTAGGTGGATTCGATAAATACTTTCAGATTGTAAAATGTTTCCGCGACGAGGATTTAAGAGCCGATCGTCAGCCAGAATTTACACAAATTGACTGCGAGATGTCTTTCGTAGAGCAAGAAGATATACTTAACACTTTCGAGAATTTAACACGTCATTTACTGAAAACGGTAATGAATGTGGAATTGAAAGATTTCCCGAGAATGACTTTCGACGATGCGATGAAAGTGTATGGTAACGATAAGCCAGACATTCGCTTCGATATGAAATTGAACGAGATCAACGACCTTGCTCAAAACAAAGGCTTCAAAGTATTTGACGATGCAGAATTAGTCCTAGCGATTAACGCGAAAGGCTGTGCTGGATATACGCGTAAGCAATTAGATAAATTAACTGATTGGGTAAAGAGACCTCAAATTGGTGCCAAAGGTTTAATTTATGTGAAATGCAACGAAGATGGTTCTTATAAATCATCCGTTGATAAATTCTTCAATCAAGAAGACCTAGCTGCATGGGCAAAAGCTACAAATGCTGAAGCAGGAGATTTAATCTTAGTATTGAGTGGCGACACCAATGCAGTGCGAAAGCAAATGAGTGAATTGCGTTTGGAAATGGGTGAGCAACTCGGATTGAGAGATCCAAAAGTATTTGCTCCGCTATGGGTTATCGACTTCCCACTTTTAGAATGGGACGAAGAAAGTGGGCGTTACCACGCAATGCACCATCCGTTTACCTCTCCTAAACCAGAAGATTTAGACAAATTAGATACGGCACCGGGTGAGGTGAAAGCCAATGCCTACGATATGGTATTAAACGGTTCTGAAATTGGTGGTGGTTCTATTCGTATTCACGATAGAGACCTACAAAAATTAATGTTCAAACACTTAGGATTTACCGACGAAGAAGCACAAGACCAATTTGGGTTCTTAATGAACGCCTTCGAATATGGTGCACCTCCACACGGTGGATTGGCATTTGGTTTAGACCGTCTTTGTTCTATTATGGGTGGAGCAGAATCTATTCGCGATTTCATCGCCTTCCCTAAAAACAACTCGGGTAGAGATGTAATGATCGATGCACCTTCTAAAATTGACACTGTACAGTTGGATGAATTAAGTTTGAGAATTGCATTAAAAAACTAATAAGGTTCAATAAACTAAACACAATGAGAAATTCCATACTATTGACCTGTTGAACGGCGCTATTTTCATTAAACACTTTTGCTCAAACAACAGAACATCCCGACAATCACGAGCATCATGTTTACGAAATAGGCATTGCAAATGCACCTGTTTATTTTTTAAAAGAAAATGTAGTTGCTTTCGGCTTACATGTGCACTTAATTAAAAAAATAGCCCACACTAAGTTTGGAATTGGTGTAGGTTATGAAAAGATTTATGATGAGCATAAACACAATACAATAGGCCTTCTGGTAAGTTAAACCCAGTAGAACAACTGAGTTTAAACGCATCACCAGGAATTACTTTTGATGGAGGAGAGTCTGAAATCAACTTTGCGATGCATTTAGAAACTTCTTACGAATTTGAATTCGATAATTTTCACTTGGGTCCAGTGTTAGAATTTGCTTACGATCCGGAGGATATACACATAAGTTTAGGACTTCATTTGGGTATTGGATTCTAAATAATCCTTATTCTTAAAAACATAAAAAAGCAGCCGAGGGCTGCTTTTTTTATGCATTATACTTTTTAAGTATAGAACATCTAACTTGGCATATATTTTGAGCCAACACATTGCATAACAAGCCTACTATGAAAAAACTTTTCCTCTCCTTAGCTTTACTACTAAGTACTTCCATTTTCGCTCAGTTAGAAATGCGCTATGCGCAAAGTACCGACGAGAATCCGAAATGGATACAGTTGATGTACACTGAAAACCCGGATGCAGGATTAATTACCGAAGCTTACAAAGACTATTATAAAACCCATCCTTTTGTAAAAAACAAACACACACAATACTACAAAAGGTGGCAACGATCTATTAGTAGATCTTCTGCAAAACCTACTCAAAAATACATAGATGCTAGTAATGCTAGGAAGTCTGCAGCAATGTGGATTCCTCGAGGTCCTTTCGATTTCGATATTGATGCTGCTAGTAGATCCTATGCGCCTGGAGCAGCACACATTTATTGTGTAGAACAAGCAATAACGAATACCAATGTTATTTATGCTGGTACAGCAACTGCAGGAATTTGGCGTTCTAACGACAAAGGAGAAAACTGGTTTTGTTTATCAAAAAACCTTCCTGTAGGCTCTGTTTATTCTGTAGAGATAGATCCTACTAACGAGGACATTGTTTATTTTTCTGGCGCAGGAACACTTTACAAATCCTCCGATGGAGGAGCAACACATACCGATATAGGTTCTGGAGAATTTAGTTCTGGAATAAGTATCAAAGAAATAATGATTCACAACGGGAAGTTGTGGGTAGCATCAGATCAAGGACTTTATTATTCTACCGACAACGGAAATTCATTTACGCAAGAAGAATCAGGTTCTTGGCAAGAAATGGAAGTTCATCCTACCAACGACCAAGTACTATATGCAGTACGAGTAAATAGCACGACTACCTCATTTTTTAAATCTACCAACAACGGTTCTACATTTAGCGAAATAGGAAATGGCTGGCCTAGTCCAGCATCTGGAGACGAGCAAAAGCGTACAGAAATTTCTGTTAGTGCCGACTCACCGAACAAAGTTGTAGCCTTGGCTACAGGAGCAGCTAATGGAGGGTCTGGTTTATATGGAGTTTATATTAGTGAAGATCAAGGTGCAAACTGGGAGTTTAAATGTTGTGGACCTCAACCTGGAGGTCCTGCATCTTCTACTAACATTAATACAATGGCTTGGAGCGATACTGGGACTGACGATGGTGGACAGTATTATTACGATGTAGCCTTAGCGGTAAACCCACTAGATGCAAACACCATTCATATTGCAGGGGTGCAACATTGGATTTCTACCGATGGTGGCGATACTTTTACCTGCCCTGCAAAATGGTCGCATCCCGATAAAGACGAATACATTCACGCTGATATTCACGACATGCGTTATTTTGGCAACGATCTTTGGGTAGCCTGCGATGGTGGAGTCTTTTACTCTAACAATGCTGGAGATAGCTTTGATAAAAAAATGTACGGAATTTCTGGAACAGATTTCTGGGGCTTCGGTGCTGGATTTAGCGATGGCGAAGTTATGTTGGGTGGAACTTATCACAACGGAACACTTATAAAAGACCATGAAGTATACGAAGGTGGATGGCTTTGTGCTGAAGGTGGTGACAACTACCGTGGATTTGTGAATTTTGCTGATGCAACTAAAGTATATACCGATGGTGGTGGAAGAATTTTACCTGGAGATCGTACCGTAAGTTTGGGCTCTTTTGCGATGCAATACAAGCCCAATGCTTCCTATATTGTTGGAGAATCGAGTAATCTAGAATTTGACCCACGCTCGCCTAATATCCTATATATTGGAAACGAAACTACACTGTATAAATCCTTCGACAATGGAGCAAGCACAAGTATACTTAATGATTTTGGAGAAAAAGTAACTTCTGTAGAAGTAGCTTGGTCTAATCCAGACTATATATATGTAGCAACTTACGCAGGTTGGTGGGATACAAAAAAAATGTATAAATCTAGCAATGCTGGAAGTACTTGGACAGATATCACACCTTCCTCTTCTGTAGTAAATGGTCAGACTTGGATTCCGTATGACATAACTATTAGTAGCGATAATGCAAACCATATTTGGATGGTGCGTACTTCTATGTATGGAACCCCAAGCGACGGACAAGGATACGATGTATTTAAATCTACAAATGGTGGAAGTACATGGACAAACTGGACTACGGCTACTCTAAACGACGAAAACATCACTAATGTAGAGCACCAAAGAGGTTCTAACGGTGGCGTTTATATTGGTACACGTCAGGCTGTGTATTATAGAGACAATACAATGAGCGACTGGATTTTGTATAATAATAACCTTCCACTGCGTACAGCATCCACTCAATTAATACCTTACTACAAAGAAGGAGTCTTAAAAAACGGAACCAACCAAGGTGTTTGGGAGGTAGATTTTTATACTGAAAACGCACCATCGGCACAGATTTCTGCAGATAATTTTACTATTAACTGTACCAATAACATTGTTCAGTTCTACAATCACTCCGCAATGAAAACTGAAGGGGAAGAGTTTTCATGGTCATTCCCAGGTGGAATTCCTACTAGCTCAACAGAAAAAAACCCAATGGTATACTATGCCAACTCAGGAAATTATGATGTTACCCTCACCGTAAGTGATGTAAATGGTACAGACTCACAAACGATTTCTAATTTCATAGAATTCGAAGATTTAAGTCTCACAGACATCAACGAAATGGAACAAAACTTTAACAGTGAGGTGTTCCCTCCGGAAGGATGGATATTACCCGAGGCTGGTTATTCTTGGCAAGCAATAGAAATTACAGATGCGAACTGCGAAACTAGTACTGCGGCATATGTAAACAACTTCTCTATTAGTCAAAGTGGTGTAGAGGCCGGATTACTAAGTCCAAAAGTAAATTTAAATATTTTCGAAAATGCTACATTGAGTTTCAACTATGCCTACGCTCGTTATGGAGCCAATTATTCCGACGGTCTAAAAGTACAAGTATCTACCGACTGTGGAGAGACTTGGACAACACTTTGGGAAGCGTATGGAACAGACCTATCAACCGTTCCAGACAACTCCTCGTGGTGGGAACCAACTTGTGGAGACTGGGCTAACTTAAATATAAGTTTAGTAGAATACGCTAACCAAACAATTAATGTGCAGTTTGTAAATGTAAATGGCTATGGAAATAGTCTATTTATAGACAATGTGAATTTTGCAAACAACGACGGAACTCTGGAACTCGTTAATCCAATTCCAGGATGTATAGATAGCAATGCTACCAACTACAACTCAAGTGCAAATATAGATGATGGTTCTTGTGAATATACCGCTTTTGGTGGACAGATGATTAATTTAAGTGAAGGCTGGAATTTAATTTCTACCTATATTATTCCAACTAACCCAGATTTAGAAGTAGTGTTAAATGAAGTTGTTGAGGAAATCGTTTTAGTAAAAGATTATATAGGAAACGCCTATTTACCTGACTGGAATTTTAACGCCATTGGGAACATAAGTAATTACGAAGGATACCAAGTAAAAGCATCTACTAACTCTAGTTTCACAGTAGAAGGTGAAATTATTGCACCTCAAAATACTACAGTTCCAGTACAGGAAGGATGGAATATAATTTCTTATTTACGTCAAAATAATGCCAATGCAGAATTGGTTTTAGAAGAGGTCTCAGCTGAGATTGTTATTGTAAAAAACTACTTAGGGAACGCCTATCTACCCGCTTGGGATTTTAATGGTATTGGAGACTTTGAGCCTGGACAAGGATATCAATTAAAAGCAAATTCTGACTTCGAATTACAATACATTTCTAACAATGCAGAGTACCGAAATGTAGATTTAGTGACCATAAAAAACCAATCTACTAACAAAGAAATTAGCTTAAACACAGGCTCTAATATGCATTTGTTAATTCCAGAAAATGTATGGGATACAAGCATTTCTTTATGTGACGAACTTTATGCTTACGATGCAGAAGGAAGATTAATTGGAGCCTCTAAAATAACGCTCCCAAATACACTTATTTGTCTTTGGGGAGATGATGTATTAACCGACGAAAAAGAAGGCTTGTACACTGCCGAAGAAGTAAGGTATAAGGTTTGGAATAAATCTACTGGATTAGAACGCACTATTCAGGTACTTTCTAATAGCTCTACAAACTTTGTACAAGACCAGTTGATTATTGCTAGAAAGGTAAGCGAAAACGCATTTTCTAGTAATATCCAATTAATGGATGCAGTACCAAATCCTGCTAAAGACCAAACATTGATTCGCTTGTATATCGAAAACGATAGTGAGCTACATCTGGAACTTTTTGATGTGATAGGAAACAAAGTTTTAGACCTTGCTAAAGGGCAATATTCTAAAGGGTATCACGAATTTAACATTGATGTAAACACACTTTCTGCAGGTTCTTACCTCTACCAAATAAGGTGTAATATGGAGCGAAAAACTAAACGTTTGGAGATCGTTAAGTAAACTATCTAACGAAAACGTCTTAAAAGAATACTAAAAAGTCCTCACCGAAATATTTTTCGATGAGGACTTTTTTATTTCAATTCAAGTATAGATTTATAGGCTTGTTTAAAGGATGCTGAATTTAGGCTATAAATACTAAATAGTTAAAAAACGTGTTGTAGTTCTTTTACTTGATCAAAAGAACCAAAAATCATGTCTTCAATTCTTTCTTATCGTTCAATAAACTTTAAAATGGCTAGTAAAATGAACTCGCTAAACTCCCTTCGGTCGTTTAGTTCAAACAACATTTTACTACACTCATTTTATACGTCTATTTCTCTAAAAGAATAGAGGACGGGTAAAAAAAGGAACGTAAATACTCAAAAGTCAAAAATTTATGTTCCCTGCAAACAAGCGGATAAGCATATAGATTTAAAACCTACACCCAAAAACAATATTAGTTTGTACAAAGAAGAAATACTGACTCGCTCTATCAACCGGATTCTGAGTAGTACGAATGTCTGGCATATGAATAAATCCAGCTTTCAATTCTGAGGAAACAAATAAATATTTTCCTAAGTTCAGTTGAGCTGCACCTACAGCACTCATTCCGTATCCTGCTAAATGAAAATCATCGTGTCTAGCATTGTTTAAAAGAGTGGCATTCGTTTTAGGAATCATAATACCGACTCCTAAACCTTCACTTAAATCCAAAGAAATTTTATTGCGCTTCCAAAACTCATCTGTTCTTCGGAGTTCAACATTAATATAATTGAGTCCGTCGGTATGTTCAAAAAGCAATAAGTGCGTATCCAAAACTATTTCATCATCTTCATAAACACCATCAAAATCGGTTTCTGAATTCTCAATAAATCCGTTTACAGAAACAACCTGATTAGAATCTACCACATATTTCATGTGATCTGCGCCAATAGAAATAGAGTACTTATTAGTAATGAAATAGCCAACACGGGCATTAAATTGAGGAATGGTAATTCGTAAAGGGTGAAAATAATCGTAGGTATTAAAAGGTGTTTGTCGGTCGTGCGCAATTGTGTTTTCGATGGTGAAATCGTAGTCTTTACCAGAAAAATGAATATCCGAAGTACTATACATTGCTCTGTTCCAACCCCAATATAAAAAGACTTCTCCTTTTCTAGATTTCACTTCCTGCGCTTGTTCTTGCGCCATTAGCGCAAAACTAAAGAGTGATAGTAAGAGTAAACAGTAATTCCGCATGAATAAATTAATTTTATGTTGGCAAAATAAGGAAATATTAAGGACTTAAACAGCATAGTATCTAGCTAAATAGCAGTCGGATTACAATATGATAAAAGTCTTGCCTAATGTGTTTCCTAATTGAGAAAAGGCTCGTATTTTTGCACAAATCAATTCTAAGGATTTGAGCGTACAGGAAGCTAAATTTATAAGTCTAGGGATTTCGCATTGGAAAACACCAATCGATATCCGCGGAAAATTCAGTTTTCCTCAAGAAGCTGTAGAAGCTATTCTTGAGGAGGCTAAGGAGCTAGGTATTAAGAGCCTTTTTGTGCTTACTACCTGTAACCGCGCACAGTTTTTTGCACATACCCACAATGCTTTTATCCTAAAAGAACTCTTTGCAAAGCACACCAAAGCATCGCTAGAAGAATTCGAAAAATACCATTTCCTACTGACTGAAGACGAAGCTGTACATCAACTTTTTGAGCTGTGTTGTGGATTGGATTCTATGATATTGGGTGATTTACAAATTGTAAGTCAGGTAAAAGACGCGGCTAAATACGCCAATAAAAAAGGGATGTTAGATGGCTACTCTCATAGGTTGATGCAATTTGTATTGCAGGCTTATAAAGATGTGCGTACCGATACTGCCATAAACGAAGGCCCTGCCTCTGTAGCTCATGCTGCCGTACTGTTCATGAAAGAGCGTTTTAAGCAGTTTACCGATAAAAAAATCCTCCTCTTTGGAACTGGCGAAATTGGCGAAACAACCGTTAAAAACTTACAGAAGCACAGCTACAAAGAGATGGTTCTTATAAACCGAACCCGTTCTAAAGCAGAAGCTATTGCCAAACCATTAAGCATACGTGTTGCCGATATAGAAAAGCTAAAAGACGAATTAATCGATACCGATATATTAATTGTGGCTACTGGCGCGTTTGAACCTACGGTGCACACAGAACATTTTAAGGGATTAAACTGCGAAATGTTGTTATTGGATTTATCGGTTCCAAGGAATATAGATTCCGAAGTTGATCAGATAGAAAACCTTGAGCTTATCGATATGGATCAGCTCAATAGCATACAAGATGAAACTTTGGCAATGCGTCGCAAGAACATTCCCAAAGCGCGTACCATCATCAACCTACATAAAAACGAATTTTACGACTGGGTATTAATGCGTCATTTATCGCCTACTATTCAGGCTTTACGCGAAAAACTACATTCGTATAGAACGGATGAGCTCGAACAACAGAAATTCCGTTTGAGTGATGAAGAGTTTAAAAAAGCAGATAAGTTGGCTACCAGTGTGGTTAATAAAATTGCCAATCAAGCTACAGAATACATCAAATCGAAATACCGTCAATCTGATGAAATGGTAAAGATGGTAGAAGAAATGTTTAAACTGAACCCATGATTCGAATAGGAACCCGAAAAAGCAAGCTGGCTTTATGGCAAGCGTATAAAGTACAAGAGGAACTCAAAGCGCTAGGGCAGGCTTCCGAATTGATTTTAATAGAATCTGAAGGCGATATAGTACTCGATACGCCCCTACCACTTATGGGTGGAAAAGGTGTATTTACTAAAGCTTTGGATGATGCTTTGGTAGCTGGAAAAATCGATATTGCAGTTCACTCTCATAAAGACATCCCTACCGACTTACCCGAAGGAATAGAGCTTTGTACAGTAATGGAAAGAGCCAATCCTTTTGATGTGTTGGTGGTTCGTAAAGACACCGAATTCTTAAACATTGAAGACTACGCTGGCTTAATCGCCACGAGTTCTAATAGAAGAAGATCACAGTGGCTAGACCGCTACGAAAAACACAGTACATGCGACATCCGTGGAAATGTACAAACACGTATTAAAAAGCTTAGAGAGAGTAATTGGGATGGTGCCATTTTCGCTGCTGCGGGATTGCAACGCTTAGAGCTCGATCACGAAATAGCTATGGTTTTAGATTGGATGGTACCTGCACCTGGACAAGGAGCAGTTGCTGTGGTTTGCCGAGAAGGTGATACTGCTACTGCAGCTATTTGTAGTGGTTTCCACCACGAAGAAACTGCTTTTTGCACAGGTATAGAGAGAGATTTCTTGAATCGATTAAATGGTGGTTGCTCCGCTCCTATTGGCGCTTACGCGAAAGTGGAAGAAGGGATTCTTAAACTCCAGACCATCGTTATGGATCCAAATGCCGAAATTAAGATTGAGGTAAATTTAGAAAAGGATGCTATGCTCGCGCACAACTTAGGGATAGAAGCAGCAGAATATGCTCTGGAAAGAGGTGCAAAAGACATCATCGATAAACTACCTAAAGAAAAGCGCTTACACTAGATGAATCAAAAAGGGCACATATGGATTACTAAATCGCTGAACGAGCGACAAAGAACCTATGTCCAAAATTTAGGACTTCAGATTAAAGAAGTAGCCCTTACAAAGATTAAATCTATTGACTTCCCGAAAGACCTTGCTGAAGCTGAAGCTTGGATTTTCACTTCTCAAAATGCTGTAAAAAACGTACTTCGACAGGCTCAGTACGACAAAGGTGGGTTTTCAGGAACAGTTTATGCTTCTGGGAAGCTAACAGCAAAAGCATTGCAAGAGAAAGGTTTTGAAACTATATCTGGTGCTGATGAAACGGCTCTTAGTTTAGCAGAAAAAATTGCTGAAGACGGTATTAAATCTGCTCTTTTCTTTTGTGGAAACATGCGCAGAAACGAGCTACCACAATACCTAGCTAAAAAAGGAATTCAACTAAAAGAAGAAGTTGTTTACCACACGCTTTTAGAACCTAAAATGATACAAGCTCAAAAAGGAGACGCCCTCTTTTTTATGAGTCCATCTGCAGTAGAATCTTATGCTATGCTAAACGAATTCAATACAGAAATCGATTATTACAGTATTGGAGGAACTACTGCCAAAGCATTACAGAATAAGGGCATTCAAAAACATCACACAGCAGCAGAAGCTTCGCTTGAAGCCATGCTGAAACAATACACTACAGAAAACAACTAGATATGGAGTTTCCAAAATTAAAAAACGACCTCTTACTAAGAGCTTTAAAAGGTGAAATCGTTGAAAGACCACCGGTATGGATGATGCGTCAAGCAGGGCGTTTTTTACCAGATTACATGGTTTTAAGAGAGAAGTATACTTTCTTCGAACGCTGTGAAACTCCCCATTTAGTTTCTGAGATTACCACCATGCCTATATGGCAAGTGGGTACCGATGCAGCCATTTTATTCTGTGATATTTTAGTCGTTCCTATGGCTATGGGATACCATGTAGATATGGTTCCTGGTGTAGGTCCTCGTCTTCCGAGAACTGTAAAAACTTTAGCGGATGCCGAAGCGATTGTTGTTCCCGATGTAGAGATTGCATTAGGATATGTAATGGAAGGGATTAAGCAAACGCGTATGGACCTAAAAGGGGAAGTTCCATTGATTGGTTTTGCGGGTGCTCCATGGACTTTACTTTGTTATATGGTTCAAGGAAGAGGTTCGAAAGATTTTTCTGAAGCAAAGAAATTCTGTTTTGAGCAACCTGAAGCTGCTAGAGTATTGTTACAAAAGATTACCGATACTACGATTGCTTATATGAAAGCACAGATTAAAGCGGGTGCTCAAGCATTCCAATTATTCGATTCGTGGGCTGGTTTATTGAGTCCAGATGACTTTATGGAATTCTCTTATCCTTACTTAAAGCAAATTGTTGCCGAATGTACTGTTCCGAATATCTTATTCGCTAAAGGTTCGTGGTATGCTTTAGAAGAATTAAAAGCTACGGGTGCCAACGGTATCGGTATCGACTGGGCAGTAACACCAGAAATGGCTCGTAAAGTTTTAGGACACGATGTAACCATTCAAGGGAATTTCGATCCTTCAAGATTATACGCGCCTATTCCTAAAATTGAACAATGGACTAAAGAGATGATTGACCGTTTTGGAAAAGACAGATACATCGTAAACTTAGGACATGGTATTTTACCCGATGTTCCTGTAGACCATGCAAGAGCGTTTATCAATGCAGTGAAAAACTATAGTTAAAAAGGAGTCAGGATTCTGGAGACAGAAGTCAGATGAAATTTTGAGTTTTAAGCTTTGAGTGATAACTAAAAGCTAGCCAAAAGGCTTTTGTCATTTTCAAATCGTCAAATCAATTTACATGAACATAAAGGAGACATTTACAGCCCACCTCTTCGATTTACAAAATCGTATTTGCGCTGCTTTGGAAGAAGTAGATGGCAAAGCTAAATTTGTAGAAGATGCTTGGGAACGCCCAGGTGGTGGCGGTGGTAAAACACGCGTTATCGCCAATGGCGATGTCTTCGAAAAAGGAGGAGTTAATACCTCTATAGTACACGGTGAATTACCCGAGGTTTTTAAGGAAAAGTTTGGGGTGAGCGAAGCGAGTTTTTATGCTTGTGGACTCTCCTTGGTTATTCATCCTACGAGTCCTAAAATTCCTACCGTACATGCCAATTGGCGCTATTTTGAAATGTACGATGGCGATGGAAAAGTGATTAAAAGATGGTTTGGTGGTGGCTCCGATCTTACTCCGTATTATATTGTAGAGGACGATGCAAAACATTTTCACCAGGTGATGAAAGATATGTGTGACACTCACAATAAAGCATACTACTCTGAATTCAAAAAAGCCTGCGACGAATATTTCTTTAACTCTCACAGAGATGAAACACGTGGTATTGGCGGCATCTTTTACGATTATAAACAAGAAGACGAAAGTATGTCTTGGGAAGCACTTTTAGCCTTTCAAATAGACGCTGGAAACTGCTTTGTAGAAGCCTATGCTCCGATAGTTGAAAAACACAAAGAGGAGACCTATACCGAAGCTCAAAAATACTGGCAAGAAATCCGCCGTGGACGCTATGTAGAATTTAATTTACTCCACGACAGAGGCACACATTTCGGTATTAAAACCAAAGGTAGAACAGAATCTATTCTGATGAGCTTACCTTCTACCGTTCGTTGGGATTACGATTTCCAAACCGAAAAAGGAAGCGAAGAAGCGAAGTTGATTGAAGTACTGATGAATCCTAAAGATTGGGTTTAAATCGAACACGTGGATCGTAATTCGGAAAACGGAAGACGTGAGGTGTTAAAATTATAAAAGCTTGCTACTCTAAAGCTCTAGAGAAGCAAGCTTTTTTATTCAATAATGAAATACAAAAATTCAGTATTACAGTTTTCATCAAACACTACATTTCAACACTATCCAACACAGAGCACTAAAGGCATCAAAAAATAAGTATCTTTGCGCTTATGACAAAAAAACGCCTAGCCATATTAGGGTCAACGGGTTCTATAGGAACACAAGCTTTAGAAGTTGTTCTGGAGCAAAAAGACCGTTTTGAAATAGAGGTTTTAACCGCACATCGCAATGCCGATTTATTAATTGAGCAAGCGATAGCACACCAACCAAACGTGGTGGTTATTGGCGAAGAAAGTCTGTACAATAAAGTATTTGCTGCACTAGATGCACATCATATAAAAGTATACGCGGGTGCAGAAGCACTTTCGCAAGTTGTACAGATGGAAACGGTTGATTTGGTGCTTACCGCTTTGGTAGGCTACGCAGGTTTAATTCCGACATTAGCTGCCATAGACGCAGGAAAAAATATCGCATTAGCAAACAAAGAGACCCTGGTGGTTGCTGGAGACTTGGTAACGCAAAGAGCCAAAGAAAAAGGGGTGAACATCTACCCAGTAGATTCTGAACATTCGGCTATTTTTCAATGCTTAACAGGCGAGTTTCAAAACCCAATAGAGAAAATTATTTTAACAGCTTCGGGAGGTCCTTTTAGAGGAATGAATCGTGAGGACTTGTTGAAAGTTACCAAAGCACAAGCTTTAAAACATCCCAACTGGGAAATGGGCGCAAAAATCACCATCGACTCGGCGAGTATGATGAATAAAGGATTGGAAGTTATAGAGGCAAAATGGTTGTTTGGTTTAAAGCCCGATCAAATAGAAGTAATTGTTCATCCACAATCTATTGTTCACTCCTTGGTACAGTTTCAAGATGGATCGATGAAAGCACAGTTGGGATTGCCCGATATGAAGCTTCCTATACAGTACGCAATGGCGTATCCAGAACGCTTAGCCAATAATTTTGAACGATTCAATTTTATGGATTATCCAAATTTATCATTCGAACAGCCCGATTTAAAAACGTTTAGAAACCTACAACTCGCTTTCGATGCTATGCATAGAGGTGGAAATGCAGCCTGTATTTTAAACGCTGCAAACGAGGTTGTAGTAGCCGCTTTCTTACAAGAAAAAGTAGGCTTTGTACAGATGTCGGATCTTATTGAAGATACGCTACAAAAATGTACATTTGTCGCGCAACCTACATTAGAAGATTATATCGCTTCGGATTCTGAAGCACGTAGAATAACAACAAACAATATTTAATAGCATGACTGAGACATTAATCAAAGCAGCTCAATTTTTCTTGAGTCTTTCCTTCCTAATCGTATTACACGAATTAGGACATTTTATACCCGCTAGATTCTTCAAAATACGAGTAGAGAAATTCTACCTTTTCTTTGATCCTTACTTTTCTATTTTCAAGAAAAAAATTGGCGATACAGAATACGGTATTGGATGGTTGCCTCTTGGAGGATATGTGAAAATTTCGGGTATGATAGACGAGTCTATGGATACCGACCAACTCAACTCCGAACCACAGCCCTGGGAATTTCGTTCTAAACCAGCCTGGCAACGTTTAATTGTTATGTTGGGTGGAGTTACAGTAAACCTAGTATTGGCCATGGTTATATACGCCATGATTTTATTTACTTGGGGTGGCGATTACTTAAAAACTGAAAATGCGGTTTACGGAATAGAATGTTCGGAATTAGCGAAAGATCTTGGTTTCCAAAATGGAGATAAAATCCTTACGGTAGACGGTGTTTATTACGAGAGTTTCATCGAAATTCCAGAAGCTATTCTAATCTCTGGAGCTAACGAAGTGATCGTTGAAAGAAAAGGTGAACAAGTAAGTATTCCAATTCCAACGAATATTGTAGAGCAATTTATTGAGCGAAAAGGGAAGTCTGGATTTATTGGTTTAGCATGGCCTTATATAGCACAGCAATTCGAAAAAGGCTCTGCTGCTGAAGCTGCTGGAGTTCAAGTAGGTGATCAATTGATTGGTATTAACGGAGAAGAAATGCTTTACTTCTCGGAGTATATTCACAAACTGCCTACACTCGCAGGACAAGAAATTAATCTTTCTGTACTAAGAGGAATGGATACCCTAAATTATGCGATCGCTCTTAGCGAACCAGCAAGATTAGGAGTGTACTACGTGCCACCAACAGAATTAATTATATACGACCATCAAGAATACGGATTCTTTGAATCTTTCCCTGCTGGAACGGCTTTAGCAATAGACAAATTAGACTCTTATGTACAGCAGTTTAAGTTGATTTTAAATCCTGAAACTGGAGCTTGGAAAGGCTTAGGTGGTTTTATTACCATGGGGAAACAATTTAAACCTGTTTGGGACTGGAAGCATTTCTGGAACTTCACCGCTTTCCTTTCTATCATCTTAGCCTTTATGAATATTCTTCCTATACCTGCCTTAGACGGTGGACATGTAATGTTCTTACTATGGGAAATTGTAACAGGAAAATCGCCTTCAGACAAGTTTTTAGAATACGCTCAAACAGCTGGATTCTTTATTCTTATGGGCTTATTATTATTAGCAAACGGAAACGACATTATAAACCTTTTCAATTAAAAGGGTTTTTGTAATTTTGCATCACAATTCAAGACAATAACTATGGATCAATTTGGAATACAAGAAGCCCTAAAATCTTTAGGCCTTGCAGAAGTAAATAAAGGAAGCTCAACAGGAAAAGACTGGTTGGGTAGTACTACAGATTTAATCGAATCGTACTCTCCAGTAGATGGGAAGTTAATCGGTAAAGTTGCTGTAACTACAAAAGAAGACTACGAAGCTATTGTTGCTGCTGGTCAAGATGCGTATAAAGATTGGAGAGTGATGCCAGCACCTTTGCGTGGTGAAATCGTTCGTCAGTTTGGAAATAAATTACGTGGACACAAAGAGGCTTTAGGAAAACTTGTTTCTTACGAAATGGGTAAATCTTACCAAGAAGGTTTAGGTGAAGTTCAAGAGATGATTGACATCTGTGACTTCGCTGTAGGTCTTTCTCGCCAGTTAAACGGTATGACGATGCATTCTGAGCGTCCTGGTCACCGTATGTACGACCAATACCACCCATTAGGGATTGTAGGGATTATCTCTGCATTTAACTTCCCAGTAGCGGTTTGGGCTTGGAACACAGCTTTATCGTGGATTTGTGGGAATGTATGTATCTGGAAGCCGTCAGAAAAAGCACCAATGTGTGGTGTAGCTTGTCAGAACATTATGGCCGAAGTATTAAGAGACAACGACTTACCAGAAGGTATTTGTGCACTTGTAAATGGTGACTACAATGTTGGTGAGTGGATGACAAACGACAAACGTGTACCATTAATTTCTGCTACAGGTTCTACTCGTATGGGAAGAATTGTTGGTACTGCAGTTGCACAACGTTTTGGTAAATCTATTTTGGAATTAGGTGGTAACAACTCTATTATCGTTACGCCAGATGCAGATTTAGAAATGACTATTATCGGTGCTGTATTTGGTGCTGTTGGTACTGCCGGACAACGTTGTACTTCTACTCGTAGATTAATTATCCACGAAAGTATTTACGATACTTTAAAAGAGAAATTAACTTCTGCATATAAGCAATTGAGTATTGGAAATCCATTAGACGAAAACAATCATGTTGGGCCGCTTATCGATACCGATGCTGTTGGTATGTACAATTCTGCTTTAACTAGAGTTGTAGAAGAAGGTGGAAATATTATTGTTGAAGGTGGTGTATTAACTGGTGAAGGTTACGAATCTGGTTGTTATGTTAAGCCTGCTGTAGCTGAAGCTAAAAATAGCTTTGCTATTGTACAACACGAAACTTTTGCACCTATCTTATACTTGATGAAGTATTCTACTTTAGACGAGGCGATAGCAATGCAAAATGATGTTCCTCAAGGATTGTCTTCAGCTATTATGACGACTAACCTAAGAGAAGCTGAACTTTTCTTATCGCATGCTGGTTCAGACTGTGGTATTGCCAATGTAAATATCGGTACTTCGGGTGCTGAAATTGGTGGTGCTTTCGGTGGTGAAAAAGAAACAGGTGGTGGACGTGAGTCTGGTTCTGATGCTTGGAAAGGGTATATGCGTCGTCAAACAAACACGATTAACTATTCTACTTCTTTACCTTTAGCTCAAGGTATCAAGTTCGAATTATAAGAGATTAAATTCTTTATATAGAATCCCCGTCCATTTTGGACGGGGATTTTTTTTGGTTTAAATCTTCGGCCAATTATCATGAACTACAAAACCTGTAGATTGCAATTCTCCATTTTTAAAACAAGCGATATACAAACTCCTAGGACTGTCTTGTAATTCTACATTTAAGAGTACAAGGCAATCTGATTTAGATAGTAAGTTGTCTTTTTGAGATACTGAGCTTAGCCAATCCTTTTTATGTAAAAGAAGAAACTTACAATCCTCTTTTAAAAAGGCTTTCGCTTCATTATAATAAATCCACCAACCTTTATTATGCTGAGGATTTATAGCGGGAGAAACTGAATATTTCTTTTTAGGATGGTAATACAAAGCCCCTTTCACAAATAAACGAGCTTTAGCTTCTTTAATGTTTAAATCAGCTAAAAGCTGAACACCTTCCTCCGTTTTTAAAATTTCGCATTGATGCGATACCAATTTCTTTAATTTTAAATGCAGGTAATCGTTGGCGTTAGGACCAATAAACAGCGTTTCCTCTTTATCTGGAACAGCCAAATAGAATTTCACAGCCAATTCCCAATGCTCAATTTTAATAGTTCTTGTATCCTGCACAATAAGATCCACCTC
>CAJJAI010000034.1 GCA_905182215.1 Flavobacteriales bacterium UBA6772
GAGAGGTTGTATTTAGGTTTACATTGTATGCGATTAAAACATCACGTGCTGAAATTGCTGTAGCACCAGAATTCACTGCTTTTACAAATTCTGCAGGACCAAAATCTGGCTTCCACTCAGGGTCAACCAATTTAGATTTTAATGCTTCGTATTCTCCTTTACGAACAACAGCAAGGTTTTTTCTTTCGTTTGAGGTAGCAGCGTTTTCATAGAAATAACCAGGGATTCCCAATTCTCTACCTACTCGTTCACCTAACTTATGTGCATATTCTACAACCTCATCCATCTCTATGTTTGCAATTGGTACAAGCGGACAAACATCGGTAGCTCCCATACGTGGATGCTCTCCAGTATGTTTACTCATATCAATTAATTCAGAAGCTTTTTTAATGGCTAAAAATGCGGCTTCAATTACTTCATCCGGTGTACCTACAAAAGTTACTACTGTACGATTCGTAGCTTTCCCTGGATCAACATTTAGTAGTTTTACTCCATCAACAGTTTCAATAACATCTGTGATTTGTTTGATCACTGCCATGTCGGATCCTTCCGAGAAATTTGGCACACACTCTATAAGTTGTTTCATCTGTAGGTCAAAAAAAATTAGACGGCTAAGGTACTATTTGAAATCCTCATTTTGTAGGATATGAATTATCTTTTTATGATGCAGTTTCATGGTGTTTTATATTGTCTTCTGATTCCTTCTAACTTCTTTTTTGTATCTTCGCGCGCTTAATAACTCTCTATAAATCAAAGAAAAATGAAGTCTTCATTCGAATTTATTGATAAAAATCAAGGTAGCGTAAAAGACGATGTCTTATCTGGACTAACAGTGGCTTTAGCCTTAGTCCCAGAAGCTGTAGCTTTTGCTTTTGTAGCCGGTATTTCACCAATCGTTGGTTTATATGGTGCTTTTATGATGGGCTTAATCACGGCTATTTTCGGTGGACGTCCAGGTATGATTTCTGGTGCTACAGGAGCTTTAGCTGTTGTAATGGTTAGTTTAGTAGCCGAAGGGAATGCAATGGGTGAAGCTGGTGCCATGATGGGACTTCAGTATTTATTTGCTACTTTAATTTTAACAGGTATTTTTCAGGCTGCTGCAGGATTCTTTAAAATGGGAAAATTTGTACGTATGATTCCTCATTCTGTAATGATGGGATTTGTAAACGGATTAGCAATCGTAATTTTCACTTCTCAATTGGGAATGTTTAAAAGCGAAGGTGAATGGTTAGTAGGATCTCCTTTATATGTGATGTTAGGATTGGTTGGTTTAACAATGGGTATTATGTACTTCTTACCTAAGCTTACCAAAAAACTTCCTGCTGCATTAATCGCAATTATTACAGTTTCTTTAATTGTAGTTTTTGGTGAGGTTGATACAGAAACAGTAAAATCGTTTATTGTTGCCGGTGGTGGTGACGGAATAAAAGCAGGTCTTCCTTCTTTTAATATTCCAATGATTGATTTTTCTTTCGCTACACTAAAATTTATTACTCCTTATGCTTTAATTCTTGCAGCTATTGGTTTAATTGAGTCACTTATGACCTTGAATTTAATTGATGAGTTAACCGAAACTCATGGTAATGGAAATAAAGAATGTGTGGCTCAAGGTGCTGCGAACATCGTAAACGGTTTCTTCGGTGGAATGGGTGGTTGCGCTATGATTGGTCAGAGTATTATCAATATTAAATCGGGTGGTAGAGGTCGATTGTCGGGAATTGTTGCTGCTTTATCTCTTCTTTGTTTTATCCTGTTTGCTTCAGCTTATATAGAAATGGTGCCAATTGCTGCTTTAGTCGGGGTGATGTTTATGGTAGTTATTGGAACTTTTGCTTGGAACACTTTTAAAGTGTGGAATAAAATTCCTTTAGCAGATATTATCGTAATTATTCTAGTTACTGTATTAACTGTGTTATTCGATTTAGCACTTGCCGTTATTGCAGGTGTTATTGTAGCTTCTTTAGTTTTCGCTTGGGAAAATGCACTACGTATTCGCGCACGTAAATTTGTAGATGAGCACGGTGTAAAACACTACGAAATTTACGGTCCTTTATTTTTTGGTTCTATCGAGTTGTTTAATTCGAAATTTGAATTAGCTAAAGACCCTAAAGAAGTAATTATTGATTTTAAAGAGTCTAAAATTATGGATCAATCTGCAATAGAAGCGATTAATAAATTAGCTGAGCGCTACCAAAATAATGGTAAAACAATCCACCTAAGACACCTTAGTAGTGATTGCGTTAAGTTGATTAAGAAAGCTGAGAAGATCTGTGATGTGAATGTATTAGAAGATCCAGATTACTTTGTAGCTATCGATAACTATAACAAAGCGCTTGCTGGAAAATAAAAATACTCCTTCATAAAAAAGCCCTAAATGAATTTTCATTTGGGGCTTTTTGTGTCTTACACTACTATTATTGCTTTATCAACTTTTCGGTACCGATTAATGTACCTTCAGAATACAACTGCAAAAAGTAAAGTCCAGAATTGAAACGACTTATATTTAATTTGTTTTTGTCCTGAGAGTTCAACTCTTTGCTTAGCACAATCCTCCCAATACAATCGATAAGTACAAGGTCAATTGATTTATAACTTGTGTTGTTTAGATCAATCGTGACTACATCACTAGCAGGGTTTGGCATTACATTAATATCTGGGAAATAATTTTCAGTAATAGATGTATTACAAGATTGGGATTGCATAAGAAACGCTAAAATTGCTTGAGTTATTGAAGGTACAGCACATTCATAATGATCGGAATATGGATCTATCTCAGTTTGTTCTACTGTGACTCCTTCTAGGTTGTTCATTGTTTGGAAAGCAACCATTGCATTTAAGTGTGTTACATGTTGGTCTCCTCCACAATAATAGAAGTTAATGGGTGCTGTTGGAGTCCAGTTTGTTAAGTCGTTGGCTTCCAAGGCTAGTCTAAATGGGTGTGAAGGATCTGTTAAAAAATCATTGTAAAACTCTGGATTTAATACATTTACTGGGTTGCTTGGCATAATTGCATCTATTTCACTACCACTATGGTATCCATCAAAATATAATGGTAAAATAGAATCGTATGGACTTACAAATAAGCTATCGTAATCGTATTCATTTAGTTCGGGGTATATATTCTAATAACTTAAAATTAAATAAGGCAAGTAGTAAGGTGCTGGGTAGTTCTCTCCATTTGTCAATAAATCTGTTTGTACACCAGAAACATCATAAGGTCCGGCCATTGGAATGGACGCTGTTATAATAAATTCTTCTATATTTTCTTCTTCTATAAGTTTTTGTAGTGCTAAAGTTGCGTGCCCTCTTTGTGAATATACGAAAATAAATAAATCATCATTTAAATAAATAGCATGATTTTCACAAAATTCTCTTGTTGCTCTCAGCATTTCCAGAGAAGCTGAAGCTTCTGTTTCTGAATGGATATAAGGATGAAGTCCTGGAGAATCACCCATACCTAAGTAATCAGGCAAGGCTACTACAGATCCAATTATTGCTGAAGCATAGTAACCAATCGAAGCTTCATTGCTTAGCCTCGATGGTACATTCTCTTTGAGTGTTTCTGTACCATGTAAATAAGTTGTTAACCCCAAGAGCAATTATTGTTGCTAGGAACAACTATCAATCCTGAAGCGATACTTTCATCGCCATTTATATCATTTGTTAGGTATTGAATTTTATAGGCATCTATTCCGTATTGAACAATCGGTAAAGACGTCATTTCTATCAGTTCTAATTGACTGACACTATTTATTAGAGTGTCTGAGATGAGTACTTGTACCTTAACTTTTGAATGAAGTAATACGTTTAAACTTATGAAACTTATTACAAAGACAATTCGTCTGATATCCATAATTTTTAGTTTTGTTACTGCAATATACAGTTTTCATAGTGTAAGTTTAAAGACTGTTTTAGTGAAAACATATACTATTTAACTTAAAAACCTCCTCCCGTAAACGAGAGAAGGTTTTCAATATCTGAAAATCAATATACTTAATAATCCAAAATCTCTTTCATCACCTTTTCAACTTTACTCGCATTTGGAATCATTGTAGCTTCCAAAGTACTGTTAAGAGGAATAGCTGGTATATTTTCGGCACCTATAACTCTTACTGGAGCATCTAAACTTTCGAAACATTCTTGTTGGATTTCTCCAGCAAGAGCTTGCGCAAAACCAAACCCTTTAGGCTCTTCGGTTACTACCAAACACTTATTGTGTTTACGAACCGAATTGAACATAGCCTCTCTATCTAGTGGAGCTAAAGTTCTTAAGTCTAAAATTTCTATTTGCCCTTTATGAGATTTTGCAGCAGTATTCGCCCAGTACACACCCATACCGTAGGTAATTACTACTAAAGAGTTTCCTTCTTCAATGTGATTTAGTTCTGCTTCTAAAGCAATACGTGCTTTCCCAAAAGGAATCACGTAATCTTCGTCTGGCTCAACTGTCTTAGCACCTTCGGTACCTTTTATTTTAGACCAGTACAAACCTTTATGCTCCAGCATTATTACTGGATTTGGGTCGTAATAAGCAGCCTTCATCAAGCCTTTTAAATCTGCTCCTGTAGATGGGTAAGCCACTTTAATACCACGAATATTGGTAAGTATAGATTCCACAGAAGAAGAGTGGTAAGGTCCACCAGAACCATAAGCTCCAATAGGCACACGAATGATAGTACTTACAGGCCATTTACCATTCGATAAATAGCATGAACGACTTACCTCTGTAAAGAGTTGGTTGAGTCCAGGCCAGATATAATCGGCAAACTGAACTTCCACTATAGGTTTACAACCTGCGGCAGACATCCCCACGGTAGAACCAATAATAAAGGCTTCCTGAATAGGAGTGTTGTATACGCGGTCGTTACCAAATTTTTGAGCTAGTGTAGCCGCTTCGCGGAATACACCACCCAAACGGTGACCAACATCTTGTCCGTATAAAAGTGATTCTGGATGCTTTGCCAAGATTTCTTGGATGGCAAATAAAGCAGAGTCAACCATTACCGTTTTTTCTTTTCCAGCTGGAGCTCGTTCTCCTTTTTCCTCCGTAATTGGAGTAGGAGCGAAGTCGTGTGTAAATAAATCTTCCGGTGTAGGATCATCAGCTAGTAAAGCTCTATCGTATTCCGACTGCACAAAAATTGCAGCTTCAGCATCTATCGCATCAATATCTTTTTGAGTAAACCCATTGCCCAATAATTGTTGAATTAATATTGGTAATGGATCTCTTTGCTCGTGTTCTTCTAAATCGTCGCGGTACCATTCTTTACGAACCCCAGAAGTGTGGTGTCCTAAAAGCGGTACTTTTGCGTGAATAAGAAATGGACGACGTTCTTTACGAATCGTTTCGATAACTTCTTGTACTGTATTGTATGATTCTATAAAGTCATTCCCTTCGATGGTTCTTAGCTCAATTCCTTTAAATCCTTGAATGTATTGTGATACATCGTTGGCGCGAATTTCGGAAGCGTGTGCAGAAATATCCCATTCGTTATCTTGTACTAAAAAGATGATTGGGAATTGTTTCAGAGCAGTCATGTGAAGTGCTTCAGAAATCTCTCCTTCGGTCATCGCTGCATCACCAATTGAACAAACGACTACGGGCATATCCTTGCCGTAATCTTTCGCTAAATTTTGTTGTTCTAAATATTGAATACCCATAGCTACCCCAGCAGTAGGAATGGCTTGCATTCCTGTAGCAGATGATTGGTGTGGGATTTTCGGCATATCATCCCTGTTTAAAGAAGGATGTGAATAATAGGTTCTACCTCCCGAAAAAGGATCGTCTTTTTTAGCCAATAATTGCAACATCAAATCGTAAGGTTGCATTCCAATTCCCAGTAAAATTGAGTCATCGCGATAATAAGGCGATACCCAATCTTGTGGTAATAATTGCATACCCATTGCCAACTGAATGGCTTCGTGACCTCGAGAAGTTGCATGAACATACTTACTTGTAACAGAAGCATTCGCCTCGTACAAATCTGCCATTGCACGTGCTGTGCTCATTAGCTTGTATGCTTCTTTTAAAGTCTTTTTATCGATAGCTTTTTTAGCCATTTTTATTTCTTCTTGAATTTGTTGATGGCATTACGAGTAAAGTCCGAAAGAACTAGCTTACCACTCATGGCAGCTCTTTCTAATAACAAGTTATCCCAGTGCTCTGTACCTTCCCAGAAAACTTTCTTGAGCATTTGCATTGCCTCAGGATTAGATTTTGAAAGTGTATTAGCAAGTTTTTCAATCGCAGAATCCATCTCATCTACAGAATCGAATATCTCTGTATACAAGCCTTTATCCTTTGCCCATTGAGCTGTTTGCCACTCGGTAGCGTCTATTGTTAGTTGGCTCATTGCCGACATTCCAATTTTGCGTTCTACAGCAGGACCTACAACGAATGGACCAATTCCTACAGCCAATTCACTCAGTTTTACTGAGGCGAATTTTGTAGCCATACAGTAATCTACTGCCGAAGCCATTCCAACTCCACCACCTACAGCCT
Source organism: Flavobacteriales bacterium UBA6772 (assembly GCA_905182215.1). Lineage (GTDB taxonomy): Bacteria > Bacteroidota > Bacteroidia > Flavobacteriales > UBA7430 > UBA6772. Next base: position 6,506 of record CAJJAI010000034.1, read on the forward strand.
TACCTTGTACGCGACCGATAATTAGTTTCGGGCATTTACGAGCTGCGTTAATAACATTGGCGAATCCACTAAAGAATACTTTTCCTGTTTCTAAGTCATCAATACTAATTAATTCATCAAAAGAAGCACCCGCACAGAAAGCTCTTTCTCCAGCACTTTTTAAAATGATAACTGTAACCGTATCGTTTTCCCCAACTTTAGTAATTGTATTGGCTAGTTCTTGCAATACTTTCCCCGGTAGGGAATTACTTAATGGATGGTGAAATTCAATACGTGCTATATTGTTTTCGATGGATACATTTACACCACCTTGTTCTATAGGATTTCCCATGTTAGTTACTTTGATCTATTTTTTTAACCATTGTCAAGATCGTAGCGATTGCTACTGTTTCTCCAGTTTCGTCGAATACATCCACTAAGAATTTTACAATTCCTTTAGAGATATCTTCTTCATCACGTTTCTCTTGATTAACTTTTTGTTTTACTGTAAATCGAACTCCTATGGTTGCACCTGCATAAACAGGTTTTACAAAACGACAATCTTCCAAACCATAGTTTAATAAAACAGGTCCTTTTTTAGCATCTACAAATAAACCTGCTGCTGCCGAAAGAATGAAATATCCGTGCGCTACTCTTTCTTCGAAAATTGTTCCGTCTAAAGAAGTCACATCGGTATGTGCGTAGAAATGATCCCATGAAACATTCGCAAAGTTTACGATGTCTCCTTCTGTAATTGTTCTCTTATGTGTAAATACAGTTTCACCAATTTCTAACTCTTCGAAATGCTTACGGAAAACATGTACATTCTTTTCTATTTGCTCTGCTCCGTATTGGAATACATTGGTAACCTTAGTAATACTTGTAGGATGACCTTGAATAGCGGTGCGCTGTAAATAATGCATTACACCACGCATACCACCCATTTCTTCACCACCACCAGCACGCCCAGGACCACCGTGAGATAATAGAGGCATAGGAGAACCGTGACCTGTACTTTCCTTAGCACAGTCTGCATTTAAGATTAAAATACGTCCGTGGTTTGCTGCTGCACCCATAACAAATTCTCTAGCGATTGTATCATCAGCTGTGATGATAGAACATACCAAAGAACCTTTACCCATTTTCGCTAATTCAATAGCTTCATCGATGCCTTTGTAAGGCATGATTGTACTTACAGGACCAAAAGCTTCAATATTATGACAATCGGTTTTTGTAAATGGATCGTTGTTTAAGAATAGGATAGGTGATAGGAAAGCACCCTTCTCCTTATCGGCTCCTACAACTTCAAAATCATTCAAGTCACCGAAAACAATTTCTTGAGATTTTGCAAGCTCCAATACTCTTTCTCTTACTTCTTCTCTTTGCTCTAAACCAGCAAGCGAACCCATGCGAACTCCTTCTACTGCAGGATCTCCGATGGTTGTTTTTGCTAAACTTTTACCTAATGCTATTTGTACATCTTCTACCTTGTTGGCAGGAACGATAATACGACGAATGGCAGTACATTTCTGTCCCGCTTTAACCGTCATTTCTCTTTGAACTTCCTTAATGAAAATGTCAAATTCAATATCTCCAGGATTTACATCTTCTCCTAAAACACAACAGTTTAATGAATCGGCTTCCATATTGAATGGCACAGATTCGTTGATGATATTTTCGTGAGATTTTAACATTCTACCTGTAGTTGCAGAACCGGTAAAGGTTACTAAATCTTGCGAGGTTACTGTCTCAAGAATTCCTCTTGCAGAACCACAAATCAACTGTAAAGAACCCTCTGGAAGAATCTTAGCATCCACAATTTCCTTTACCATCAATTCTGTAACATAACAAGTAACAGTTGCAGGTTTTACAATTGCTGGAACACCTGCCAAAAGGTTTACGGCAATTTTTTCTAACATTCCCCAAACTGGGAAGTTAAAGGCGTTTATATGAATAGCAACCCCTTGCTTAGGAACGCAAATATGCTGACCGATAAAGCTTCCACCTTTAGATAGTGGTGCGTGTTCGCCATCAACATAAAAAGTTTCGTCTGGGAATTGTTTTCTCAAACTTGCATAAGCAAATAGATTACCTATACCTCCTTCAATGTCAATCCATGAATCTACTTTGGTAGCTCCAGATTGTGCACTCGATCCATAAAATTTATTTTTGATAGACATAAGGTGCAATGCCAATGCTTTTAGCATTCGTCCTCTTTCGTGGAAAGTCATTTTGCGTAATGTTGGTCCACCTACAGTACGCGCGTAATCCATCATTTCGCCGAAGTCCAATCCTTTACTGCTCGTTTCAGCGATTTTCTCACCTGTAACTGCATTAAATAAATCTTGTCCTTTTCCTTCTCCTGCGGTCCATTGCCCTAAGGCATAGTTCTTAAGTATCATATATTGTTCTAAATCTCTTGTTTTTTTAAACTAAAAAGCTCCGTATTAGGAGCTTCGCAAGTTACGAAAATATGAGCGAATTTTTTATGGTTTTAATGGGTGCGATTAATCCAAAATACATCTCATTATTTAAGCGTTTCCTCCAACCAATTTAAGGTAAACTCAAACACGTCATCTTTAGTTAAATCGTTGTGAGGCTCGTGTTTTGTGTTTTTGAAAATTTTGTAGGATACTCTTTCAGAATTAGAGAGAGCGAATTTTTCAGTTCCAGTCTTGCAAATTATTTGGTCATCTTCGCCGTGGATCATCAATGTATTTACAGTTAGTTTATCAGCATTATCTAATGCCCATTTTCCTGCAGGGTAAAAGTCAGAAAATAAACGAACCGAAATTTGGTCGTGGTTCAGTGGATCTTCCGTGTAATCGATACATACTTGTTCATCTACTGAAAGATCGTTTTCGTCGAGTTTATTATTTTGTGTAAAACTTGGGTAAATATTATTCATAAGTTTTGCTAAGCTTAAGTCTACCATGCTCGGTTCTTTAGCTAATTGCATCCAAGCGGCAGACAAGATTGCCCCTTTTAAGTAATTCGGTTGTTTTTTGATTAGAAAATTTACCAGAACATTACCACCAAAACTATGTCCATATAAAAATAAATGATGTTGAGGAAGCGTTTTTATAACACGTTCTAAATCATCTAAATTGTACTCTATTCCAGCTGTGTGTCCGCGCTTTCCTTCCGACTTACCATGTCCGCGTTGATCGTAGCTGTATACTTGAAAGCCATTATCGGAATAAAATTTTGCGACATGTGCATAACGTCCTTGGTGTTCTCCTAGTCCGTGAACGATGCAAATAGTGCCTTTGGGTTTTTTAGTATCGTTCCATTGATGTACGTGTAAGAAGAGCTGGTCTTTTGTTTGAACTTTGTATGAATGCATATTTTATAATTTGTAGGTCAATCAAACTTACAATTTTAAAACTCAGAATAAACATTTTAAATAATTATATGCACGCATACTATTTTTTGTAAATTGTGCGTAGATAATTACTCATAGAAATGTCAAAATTCATCATAGCCCTCGATCAGGGGACCACAAGTTCAAGAGCAGTTTTATTTGACGATAAAGGAAATTGCTTGGCAATAAAGCAAAAGGAGTTTACGCAAATATTTCCACAACAAGCTTGGGTAGAACATTGTCCAAAAGAAATTTGGGAAAGTCAAGTAGCTGTCCTCCATGAAATACTTGAGCTTACCGAAGTAAAATCGGGAGAAGTTTTGGCTATGGGAATTACCAATCAGCGCGAAACAACGGTGATATGGGATAGGAACACTGGTGAGCCAATTTACAATGCGCTCGTTTGGCAAGATAAAAGAACAGCTCCCATTTGTGAAGATCTTCGCGAGCAAGGACTTACCGATTACTGCAAAGAAAATACAGGATTAGTAATTGACTCGTATTTCTCAGGAACAAAAATAAAATGGATTTTAGATGCTGTTGAAGGTGCACGAGAAAAAGCCGAGCGTGGTGATTTGTGTTTTGGAACAATTGATACGTGGCTCCTTTGGAATCTCACAAAAGGAAAAGCACATGCTACCGATTATTCCAATGCTTCGCGTACTCTAATTTATAATATTAAAGACTTACAATGGGATGAGAAGATGCTCCAAGCACTTCAAATTCCCAAATCTGTCCTTCCCGAAGTAAAAGATTCCGCTTCTTATTTTGGAGTATACGAAACCACTGATGGTGCAATTCCGATTACAGCTATGATTGGCGATCAGCAATCAGCATTATTCGGACAAGCTTGCTTCGAAAAAGGAATGGCTAAGAACACCTATGGAACCGGTTGTTTCCTGTTAATGAATACTGGAGACGAGATTAAAAAATCTCCTTCGGGCTTATTAAATACCATAGCTTGGGGAATAGATGGAAAAATTACTTACGCTTTAGAAGGTTCTGTATTTGTTGCAGGAGCAGCCATTCAATGGTTGCGCGATGGCTTGCAAATAATTGAGGATGCTAAAGAAACGGAATCAATCGCTCAAAATACCGAGGATAAAGATGTGTATGTAGTTCCTGCCTTTTCTGGTTTAGGAACTCCTTATTGGGATATGTATTCTCGTGGTGCCGTTTTCGGCTTAACCAGAGATACCGGAAAAGATCATATAGTAAAAGCCACTTTAGAGTCTTTGGCTTATCAGTCGAAAGATGTTTTAGATGCGATGCAAATGGATTCTGGAATTCAATTGAAGAAACTACAGGTAGATGGTGGCGCTTGTGCCAATGATTATCTGATGCAGTTTCAAGCGGATATTTTAGATGTAGAAATAGAAAGACCCGATTTAATAGAAAGTACAGCCGTTGGAGCTGCTTATTTAGCTGCTTATGCAATTGGTTTATGGTCTATGGAAGATATAAAAGAAAAACGAAAAGTTGATAAAGTTTTTAGCTCAGTAAAACAAGATATTTGGCGAAAAGCCAAAAGCAGTCGCTGGGATGAAGCAGTGAAAAGAACGCTAAATTGGGTGGAACAGTAAACGGTACTCAGTCTGCAGTTTTATTTAATTGAAAGCTAAACACAAAAACTAATAAACATCCAATGCCCAACAGTTTAAATAGTACAAATAGAACCGAAAATCTTGAACATGCTTCGAGTTTATATTTCGATGTTATTGTAATTGGCGGCGGTATAACAGGTTCTGGAATTGCTTTGGATGCGGCATCTCGTGGTATGAAAGTTTTGCTTTTAGAAAAGCAAGATTTTGCGGCAGGTACGAGTTCGCGTTCTACAAAATTAATTCATGGAGGACTTCGGTATCTGAAGCAATTAGAATTTAGATTAGTGCAACAAGTTGGTCGTGAGCGTGCTACTTTATATCAAAACGCACCTTATTTAGTGTATCCCGAAAAGCTTTTATTACCTATTTATAAAAGTGGAAGTTTAGGTTTTGCATCTACTTCATTGGCTCTTTGGTTTTACGATTTGTTAGCGGGTGTTCAGAAAAAGGAAAAACGGATAATGTTGTCTAGGCAAAAGGCTATGCACGAAGAATCGATGCTATCGGAAGATGGCTTATTGGGTGCCGGCTTGTATTACGAATACCGTACGGATGATGCTCGTTTGACTATGGAAGTTTTAAAAACAGCCGTGAATTATGGAGCTCGTGCTTTTAACTATTTAGAGCTGAATGATTTTGTAGAAACGAATGGCCAAATTTCCGGGGTACAGACTACCGATTTAATTCAAAACACCTCATATGAGTTTAGAGCTAAATATGTGGTGAATGCTACAGGGCCGTGGGTAGATAAATTACGAAAGAAAAATGCTGAAAGTTTAGACAAGCATTTATATATAACAAAGGGAGTTCATTTGGTTTTTTCTCAAGAAAAATTCCCAATAAAGCATTCCATGTATTTTGATGTTCCCGATGGTAGAATGGTATTTGCCGTAAAACGCGATGGAAAGGTTTATTTGGGAACTACAGATACAGAATACCACGATAGTTTAGAGAAACCTATTTGTACAAAAAAAGATATGGATTATCTTTTGAATGCTGCTAATGCAATGTTTTCAAAACTAAATCTCATTTCTAAAGATGTAGAATCTTCTTGGGCTGGTTTGAGACCTTTAATTCACGAAAAAGGAAAATCACCTTCGGAAGTATCACGGAAGGATGAAGTTTTTGAAGCGAATAATGGATTGATTTCAATAGCAGGAGGGAAGCTTACTGCTTTTAGAAAGATGGCTCAAAAGATTGTCGATAGAATAGAGAAAAATGAAAAGCGATTTGGGGAATGCAAGACAGCCTCCATTTTATTGGCGGGTACGAGTTCCAAAGGGGGACACGCTTACGAGTCGATGCGGAATCGTTTGAAGAAATATGAAACTAAGTTCAATTCAGATAAATACCTCGTTAAACTACTCCATACTTATGGCGAAGCTTGTTTTACAATGCTAGATAATTCTGAAGATTCAATGTCACTTGTGTTTTCCGAAATTGATTATTGCATCGAAAACGAAAGTTTAGAACATTTAGCAGATTATTACGCTCGTAGATCTGGTAAAGTGTTGTTTGACATTGATGAGATGAAGGACAGGCAGGATGTTATTTTGGAATATTATGCCAAGAAAAGAAACTTGACTGAAGATGAAGTTCAAATAGAGAAAGCTATGGTTGAGCAGATAAAAAACGAAGCTTTGGTCAAGCCTTAATTTGAGTATATTTGAAGGGCTAAGTCCAATTATTAAAAATAATCAACCTACAACAAAATGATATTTGAATTCAACGGCTACAAACCAGTAATACACAAAAGTTCTTTTGTACACCCACAAGCCAATGTTACCGGAAATGTAATTATTGGGAAGGATGTATATATAGGACCTGGAGCTGCCATAAGGGGCGATTGGGGCGAAATTATTATTGAGGACGGATGTAATGTTCAAGAGAATTGTACTATTCATATGTTTCCCGGTACAACTGTAACTCTAAAAAAAGGAGCACATATTGGTCATGGAGCCATTATTCATGGTGGCACAATTGGGGCGAATACCCTAATCGGGATGAATGCTGTTGTGATGGACGACTGCGAGATTGGTGCCAACTGTATTGTTGGTGCTTTGTGTTTTGTTCCTGCCAAAACCACCATTCCCGAAAGAAAAGTCGTGGTTGGAAATCCTGCTAAAATAGTGAAGGACGTGAGCGATAAGATGATTGAATGGAAAACCAAAGGAACTGCTCTTTACCAACAATTACCAAGTGATTGTATGAATACATTAAAAGAGTGTAGCCCTTTAAGAGAAATACCAGCAGACAGAACTAAACAACAGGATATTTATAAAACCTGGAATAAAACGATATAATTGTGAAATCGGTAACTAAACTATTTAAAGGAGTCCTAATACTTGCAGCTTGTTTTGGAGTATATGTTGTAGGTGTTATTGTATTTGGTACTATAGTCGAACATAATTTTGAAGATAAAACAAGCCTTTCTCAAAATTCAAAGAACATTCAATCTATAAGTGATAGTACCTTCGAGTTCGTTAGTTGGAATGTAGGTTTTTTTGGTTTAGGAGAAGAGTCAGATTTCTTTTACGATGGTGGAGTGGATGTGTTTCAGTCTAAAGAAACCGTTCAAAAGAATATGAAAGGTGTCCTTAATTTAATTAAGGAACAGTCAAGTGTAGATTTTTTCTTATTGCAAGAGGTTGATAGTTTTTCATGGCGTTCACACAAGGTTAATTTTTTAGACTCTATTGCAGAAATCAAAAACTCATTTACTACACATTTAGCCTTAAATTACGCATCCTTTTTTGTGCCTATACCTCTATATAACCCTATGGGTACAACTTTTAGTGGTCTATTCTCGATGTCTAATTTCAAGGTTAAAGAGGCTATTCGTTATGATTTAGGAACTTCTAGTAACTGGCCTAAGCGTTTGTTTTATCTTAAAAGATGTTTTTTAACTCAAAGAATTCAACTTGAGAAAAAAGAGTTAGTTGTCGTAAATATTCACAATTCTGCTTACGACCAGTATGGAGAGAAAAAGCAAAAGGAAATGAAGAAATTACTCCAATTTGTGGATGCAGAATACAAAAAAGGGAATTATGTTGTGGTAGGTGGAGATTGGAATCAAAGTCCGCCAAATTACAAACACAAAGAAATGCCTGCGTATTTTTTAAACACTCATTTATCTAACGAAGATATTCCTGATGGGTGGGAATGGGTGGCTGATGTAAATACACCTACCAATAGAAAACTAGACAAGCCTTATTCTAAAGAGTATAGTTTTCAAACAGTTATCGATCATTTTTTAGTTTCACCTAATGTACAAGTAGACTCTGTGTCGGTTGTAAATATGGATTTTAAGTACTCCGACCATCAGCCTGTTTACTTAAAGGTGAGTTTAAGATAGATCGTTTTACTGCTTACTTTTTAACATAGGAACAAACCTGAAGTTGGTTTCGTTAAAATTATCAAACTCTACTTTTTTATAAGTAGATGTAGCAGTTTTAATAATCAAGGTCATTATTTGACTTCCTTTTCCAATCGGAATAATCATCATTCCACCAATGGCTAGTTGTGCGAATAATTTTTCAGGTAAACTTGGTGCACCAGCAGTTACAATAATCTTATCGAACGGAGCCTTTTCTGGTAAGCCTTCGTAGCCATCACCATAATGTAGAAAAGCTTTTATTTTCATTGTAGCAAGGAGCTGCTTTGTTTTGTCAAACAATAAATGTTGACGTTCTATAGAGAAAACCTGTGCTCCTAAATGAAATAATACAGCAGTTTGATAGCCTGATCCAGTACCAATTTCAAGTACCTTATCTCCTTTTTTTAGTGTTAAAACTTCCGTTTGAAAAGCCACAGTATACGGGTGAGATATGGTTTGGTCGGTGCCAATAGGAAATGCTTTGTTTTGGTAAGCATGCTCTTCGAACGAGGAGTCTAAAAAAAAATGACGGGGCACTTTTAATAGTGCATCTAGTACTTGTGGAGATTCAATCCCCATTTCTTGAAGTTCTAAAACGAGTCTTTTCCTACTCCCCTGATGTTTGGCCTTATCAACTAATTGCATAGACTGCGAAGCTATTAAAATGCCTTATTATCACAAAAAAATATCGTACGAATACTAAAGTTATTTGTATTTTTACCAAAGCTTAAAACACAATAATATTGCTATTACGATCGTTAAACGTAGATTTAAAAGCATTTTTCTTTAAGTAATTGAAAATAGGTATTCAAAAATTGAAAACAATTGTACTCAATGTGTAGCCGTTTATTAATAGTTGTAGTTGCTTTATCCTTAGTTAGTTCTTGTACAAAAGAACAGTTTAAAGCAGAAATACCATCGTATTTACAAATCAATGCAATTGATTTAGAAACAGAGAGTTCTGAAGGTTCAGATTCTCAAAAAATCACCGATGCATGGGTAACTATGGACGGTATTTTTTTAGGTGCTTTCGAAATACCTTGTACAGTACCAATTCTAGCAGATGGAGAACACGAGTTTTCAATTCGCGCAGGAATTAAAGCGAATGGGATTTCTGCAACTAGAATTAGATATCCTTTTTATAAGGTATGTGATTTGTATTATGGGAATTCATCTGATACTGTAATTGAACGTAAGTTAAGTCTTTATAGAGATAGTACAGTTGTAGTTACTGCTACGACGAGCTATATTGACAATACAAATTTCCTGTTTGTAGAGAGCTTTGAAGATGCAGGAATAGTTATGGAGCCCTCTTCCGATAGCGATACTACTTTGCAAAAAACGTATTCCGACAGTTTAGTGTTTGAAGGCTATGGAAGTGGTTTGGTGGAATTAGACTCGGTAAATGATTTTTTTGAATTGATGAGTTCAGAGTTTGTTAGTATAAATTCAATATACAACCCAACCATGTTAGAGTTGAATTATAAATGTGATCACTCTTTTAAAATTGGAATTGCTATGAAATCTGCAGAAACAGGTGAGATTAGTCGTTTTGAAGCCCTACATATTGATTCCAGTTATGTTTGGAATAAAATTTACGTTCACATGACTAATCAAGTAAATCTGGGTAGCTCAGCCGATGAATATGGAGTGTTTATAGGAATGCAAAAAAGCGTTAATTACGAAACAGCTACTTTCTACTTTGATAATATCAAATGGTTGCACGAAGACTAATGAATAAAAAATTACAACAATTTAAGTATATTTTACTCGATGTATTTTCGGCTTCATTCTCTTGGTTTTTGTTTTTTATTTACAGAAAGCAAGTAGTAGAACCCCAATTGTTTGGAGTAGAAAGTCCTGTGTTGTACAATGCTAAATTCTTAACTGGAATTGTATCAATCAGTCTTTTTTGGCTTTTACTCTATACTATATTCGGTTATTATCGAAATGTGTATAGAAAGTCAAGACTCATTGAATTAGGGCAAACACTCATCCAATGTTTTTTTGGTGTATTGGTTATCTTTTTTGTTGCCTTATTAGATGATTTAATCCCGAGTTATAAAAATTATTACACTTCTATAGCAACCTTATTTTTCATTCATTTTTCTATTACCTATATTTTCCGATTCCTATTTACTTCTGTGACTGTTTATAAAATTCACAACCGAAAAATGGGCTTTAAAACCCTTATTGTGGGTGGAGCAGAAAGTGCCGTTGACATGTATAAAAGCTTAACAGAAACCTCTAAGTCTGGAGGTAATTTTATTGTCGGTTTTGTAAATGGTATGGATGAAAAGGGATATCAACTTAAAGAATTTGTTCCTTATTTCGGTTCGTATAAGGATTTGAAAAGCATTATAAATTCAGAAGAAATTGAAGAGGTTCTTATTGCGATTGAACGCTCTGAGCAACATCATATTCTTGAAGAAATAATTAACGCCCTTGAGGGAATTGATGTATTGATAAAAGTTAAGCCTAATAACTACGATATTCTTGCAGGTAAGGTGAAAATGAAATCAATGTTTGATGTTCCTCTCATCGAAATTAAACATGATTTAATGCCAGTTTGGCAATTTGTTTTAAAACGTATAATGGATATTGTTGTATCGGTTATAGCAATGATAGTACTCTCGCCTCTCTACATTTTAACAACATTCCTTGTAAAAACTGGTTCTAAAGGACCTGTGTTTTATCACCAGGAGCGTATTGGAATTCATGGTGATCTGTTTCAAATTATTAAGTTCCGTTCCATGTATGTGGATGCCGAGAAATTTGGACCTCAACTTTCTAAAGATAACGACACTCGTATAACCAAGTGGGGTAGTATTATGCGTCAGTACCGAATTGATGAATTGCCACAGTTTTGGAATGTACTTATTGGAGATATGTCGATGGTAGGTCCCAGACCTGAACGTAAGTTTTATGCCGATCAGATAGTTTTAAAAGCACCGCATTATAAACACATACATAAAGTAAAACCAGGTATTACATCTTGGGGAATGGTTAAGTTTGGATATGCAAGTACCGTTGATGAGATGGTTGCTCGTTTGAGATACGATGTTATTTACATTGAAAATATGTCGATATTTAACGACTTAAAAGTTTTGATTTATACCTTTAAAATTGTCTTCCAAGGAAGAGGAAAATAAACAACAAAAATGAAAAAAGTAGCAGTTATTGGTGCAGGTACAATGGGGAATGGTATTGCACATACCTTTGCCCAATGTGGTTTTGAAGTTTCTTTAATCGATATTTCTCAAGATTCTCTCGATAAGGGTTTACAAACCATTGGTAAGAACCTTGATAGAATGGTAAAGAAAGAGAAAATTTCTGAAGCAGATAAAATCTCTACACTTTCAAATATAAGTACATTTACGGTAATGCAAGAAGGTATTTCTGGTGTTGATTTAGTAGTTGAAGCTGCAACAGAGAACATGGATATTAAACTGAAAATTTTCACTCAGTTAGATGAAATCTGTGATGACCATGTTGTACTTGCTTCTAATACATCTTCAATTTCGATTACTAAAATCGGTGCAGCTACCAAAAGACCCGATAAGGTTATTGGAATGCATTTTATGAATCCTGTACCTGTAATGAAGTTAGTTGAAATTATCCGTGGTTATGCTACGTCCGATCTTGTAACGGCTCAGATAATGCAGCTATCAAGAGATCTTAAAAAATCTCCTGTTGAGGTAAATGATTACCCAGGTTTTGTAGCCAATCGTATTTTGATGCCTATGATAAATGAGGCTATTTATACGCTTTACGAAGGTGTTGCTGGAGTTGAAGAAATCGATACTGTTATGATGCTAGGAATGGCTCACCCAATGGGACCATTACATTTAGCTGACTTTATTGGACTAGATGTATGTCTTTCGATTATGGAAGTATTACACAGTGGTTTTGGAAATCCAAAATATGCACCTTGTCCTTTATTAGTAAATATGGTTACTGCAGGTAAACTAGGAGTTAAGTCTGGAGAAGGATTTTATGATTATTCTGATGGACCAAGAAATAAAAAATTATCTCAGCAGTTTGTAAAGTAAATTGCAATTAGAATTCTAAATATAAAAGGCTGCCATTTTTGGTGGCCTTTTTTGCTAAGTTTACCCAATAAAAAAGAGCTCCCAAAAAGGAGCTCTTTTAATTGTACTGTCGGGGTGGCAGGATTCGAACCTGCGACCTCCTCGTCCCAAACGAGGCGCGATGACCGGGCTACGCTACACCCCGTAGCAATAGTGGTGCAAATATAGATATTAGACCTAATAAAACAAACTTCTTTGGTTTAAAATTTCATTGCATTTCACTTTTATAGTAACTAAATGACAGTAAACAAGTTAGCGCTTATTCTTCTTGAAATAAGTCTCCAAAGTTTTGGGTGCATTTAATTTCTATAAACTCGTTGTGTTTTTCTAAAGCACAAGCACATCCTAACAAGGTATAGTTTTCGCTAAGAATATTCTTTTTGTGTGGTGGAGAGTCCATCCATTGCTTTGTTAATCGTTTAGCCAAATTTATATACGTACTGTAGTCCAATACCTTTCCGTTTTCTCCAATATATATTGTCTCCTCATTTATCTGTTGAATACTGTATTCCAATGTTTTCCCAGAATATTCAATTAAATTGTTTGATACAATATTTTCTCCCACAGCTCTGTAGTTATCATTAAAAGTAAACATACGTTTTGCAGGAGTTTTGTACTTTTTACTGTTAGAATTTGTATGACTAAAAAAATGATGCTCGCTCATTTCTGTAGAATGTAGCTTCGCTGATTTTTCTAAATCAGTAAAATACAGTAATTGTTTTTTCTTGTCTTTTCTCCTTTCATTATTACTTAAATGAAAGAGTGCGGCATGAAATAGGTCAAAATGAAAACTATCTGGCTTAATTGTCAGTTTTAGTTCAAAGTCTGACAAAAATTCATCTATTTTTTGATTGGTATAGTCCTTGCCAATAGCGTTCTGTCCTTGCGTTGCAAAGCATCCAAGAATAAGGAACGTAAAAGTTGAGGATAAAGTTTTAAAATTAATGTTCATTGCTTATTTTTAGCAACCTAAAATACAATAAAATGTCGGAACAGTTAGAGAGAATAGAATGCCTAATCATAGGATCGGGTCCTGCAGGTTATACTGCTGCAATTTATGCTGCTAGAGCAGATTTAAAACCGGTTGTTTACACAGGGATGAAACCTGGTGGGCAGTTAACAGATACTACTGAAGTAGATAATTTTCCTGGGTATCCAGATGGTACTAACGGTCCGGACATGATGGTTGACTTGCAAAAACAGGCAGAACGTTTTGGAACTGATGTTCGTTTTGGATATGCTACAAAATGTGAGTTTTCTACTAACGGCGAGCCTCATAAAGTTGAAATAGATGGCAATAAAACAGTTTTGGCTGACACCATTATTATTTCTACTGGTGCAAGTGCAAAGTGGTTGGGCTTAGAATCTGAAGAGCGTTTAAATGGTTTTGGTGTTTCTGCTTGTGCTGTTTGTGATGGATTCTTTTACAAGGGTCAAGAAGTGGTTGTAGTTGGTGCTGGAGATACTGCTGCAGAGGAAGCTACTTATTTAGCTAAACTTTGTACTAAGGTAACTATGTTGGTTAGAAAGGATGCTATGAGAGCTTCTAAGGCAATGCAACATAGAGTAGAGAACACAAAAAATATTACCGTTATGTTCAACTCCGAAACTGAGGAAGTTCTTGGTACTAAAGGAGTGGAAGGTGTACGTGTTAAAAATAATAAAACGGGTGACATGACAGATGTTCCATGTACTGGTTTCTTTGTTGCTATTGGTCATAAACCGAATTCCGATTTGTTTGTTGGTCAATTAGATATGGATGATGTTGGGTATTTATTAACCAAAGCAGATTCTACACAAACAAATATTAAAGGTGTATTTGCTGCAGGAGATATTCAAGATAAAATATACCGTCAGGCTGTTACTGCTGCAGGTAGTGGTTGTATGGCAGCTCTAGAAGCTGAACGTTATTTAGCTGAAAAAGAAGCTTAATACTAGCTGATTTATCGAATCATAAAAAAGCCTCTCGATATCGAGAGGCTTTTTTTATTTAATGTAAAGAGGATTATTTAAATAGTACTCTTTTAGTTACTTCAGTATCATTTACAATTGCTTGTAAAAAGTAAATACCGTTAGGTAAGTTATTGCGTTCAATTTTAAATTGAAGAGCATCTACTGTATGTTCTTGTAGTAACTGACCTGTAATAGAAAATAACTTTATAGTTTCTATTTTATATACAGATGAACTTATTTCTACAAAATTCACTGCTGGATTAGGTTGTAGTTTTACATGGTCTTTCAAGTACTCCTCTAATCCAATATTTTCTAAATTATATGATGCTGAGACTGTACAACCATTTTCATCTGTAACTATTGCCATATAGATACCATTTACATAAGGTGTAAATTCATTTGATGTTTCGTCTTGCTCTACATCGTTTAAGAACCACACATAAGTAGGGTTCTCAGCGTCTGTTGTTACGGTTAGTGGTTGTCCTAATTGGAAGTCTTGAATACTAGCAGTAATGAAGTAGCACGAACCATCTTCTGTGTTCGCATCTTCATCGTAATTACAAGCATCAGTATCAGTACAACCGTCTATAAAGTCTTCACATGAGCCATCATTAATAAATGCATCGCTATTATAGTTATATGCGGTTGCATCCATACATCCAATGATGGTAGTTGTGTTTAATGTTATTTGAGATACAAATGTTACTCCTGGAGCCTCAATAAGAGTTAAGTCTACTAAATAATTATACATTGTCTCTTCTTGTTGTGCAATCCAATAAATGGTAGAACTATTTGTAAGACCGTCAATTTCTTCAGTAGCCGGATTATCCATCCATAAGTTAATACTAAAGTCATTTCCTGTCCAAGTTGTAAAACCTACACAATATAATTGGCCATCAATAATATGAAAACCACCAATTATATCTCCTTCAGTAATATCCTGTGTACCTAATGTTAGTTCTATAGTATCTATTGTTACACTAAAATTAGTTGTTGTGTTTGTACCCGTAGTACTGAAATCTACAACTACATCAAATAAACAGGTTTCATTTAGTACGTTCGCATTAGAATTGTAATTGAAAGCCTCAGAGTTCGTACAACCTAAAACGATTAATTCAGAGCAAGAATCATCATCTTCTGTAGCAAGATCAGAGAATTCAATATAAAGTGAATCAGTACATCCATAAATCTCATCATTGTCACAAACCCCATCATTATCTGCATCGTTTACTAAAACAACTCCAGTACCATCTACTTCACCAGAACATGTTGCACACTCTGTCGTTGTATTAATACAAAGACCTTCTACCGTAGCTAATTCGTTGTAGTTACAAGCAAGTATATCCATACATCCTATTACAGCAGTTTGACCACATTCTAAGCCAGGTTCAGCATACGTACACGTATTGTCTTCCTCTGTTGCTAATACATTATAGTTACACGCACTTGTGTCTGTACATCCTAGAATCTCATATATATCACAAACTAAGTCTCCGTCTATATCTATACAAGACCCATCGCAATTATAATTTTCTTCTGCATATGTACAAGAATTGTCTTCTTCTGTTGCATTAGCGTTGTAGTTACATGCTGCATCTACCATACACCCTAAAACAGCAGAGCTTATATTGAAATCGGTAATTATATTTAGCCCGTTTGTGCTAAATGTATTTGATCCAAATGGAGGTGTTAGCGTAAAGTTTACAGTAGCAGTATAAGTTTGTTCTGCAAAAGTACCGTAAGCTAGCCATGTAATTTCTTCACCTTCATAAAAACCATCTTTTGCTTCGGTAGTAGTGTCGTCTCCCATAACAGCAAGTTGTACGGAGTTACTTCCGCAATTTGTGAAACCTCCACATTGTAAATTTCCTTCGTCATTTACAAAGAATGCACCCAACACATAACCAAAAATTACACTCGCTCCATCTAAATTGGCGCTTTGTATTAGGTATGTTGAGTTTGTGCCCGTATTAATTTCTGATACATCTGTTGGCCAATAAGTATCTTGTGCCTGTGTATTGAAAAATGAAAATAGTGTAATAAATGAAAGTAAAAATCCCTTATTCATTTTGTAGGTTTTTATAGATTAGGTTCAAAAGTAAAAAAAAAAGGACACTCTAGGAGTGTCCTTTTTTTTTAATCAATCGGGTAACTATTTAATCACGTTAAATTTACGTGAGTTAGTTCCTTCATTCGTTGTAATAGTACATAAATAAGCTCCTTCTTGTAAAGGCGAAATATTTAATTCAATACTATTAAATCCTTTTTCTAACTGGTAAGAAGTTGTTTTAATCACTTCACCTAATAGGTTATATATACCAACTGTAATGTTTTGAGCTTGATTAATAGTTAATTCAAGGTTCAATTCTTTATTAGCTGGAATAGGGTAAAGACCCAATTTACTACTATTAGCTGTGTTAGAAACAAATCCAATTTCACCAATTTGGTTAACAGCATCAGTTTGATAAGCATTAGAACCTTCGATCCAATTTGTAACAACTAACTCATCAGTTGTATTGTAACGATTATTCCATACTTTAAAAGTCATACTTTCAGCATTTACTAATCCATCAACTTTCGTTGTGGTAACATCATCACCCCATACTGAAAGTACAGTAACTGGGCTTGTGTATTTAGCAGAACCTACTAGCTCACCATTAGAGTTAAAAACTGAAATTTCATCTCCAATTGATGGTGTAACTTCCCAAGCTTCATCAAAAATACCGATTGTCATGTTTGAGCCTGTATTTACTGCAGTTTCAAAATGAGTAGTAGTATTAGATGTATGCTTTAAGTTAGCATAACGATACTCAGTATCGTTAGCGTTTAAAGTTAAAGTAGCAGCTTCGTTAGTTTTAACTTGGTAACCCATTCCAGGATTTAAGTCTCCAATACCATTGAAGTTCCAAGCTGGTAAGAATGCAGAACCTAAATAATCCTTTGCAATCTCAATAACTCCCGCATCTACTAAATCAGCTAATACAGCACCTGCATCAGCACCTTCTAGTCTAAGGTATCCGATCATATTCCATCCAGAAACCAATTCAATTGGATTCTCTTCAGGAGCCATATAAGTACCAGAAACCACTAAGTCAGCACCTTCTAGCATTTTAATTTGGTAACCTTGACCAATTTGGATATCTCCAATACCATTGAAGTTCCATTCTGGCAAGTAAGCCGAACCTAAGTAATCTTTTGCAATTACTACATTAGCTAAAACTGGAGCAACTACTACATCCATTTGCATGTTATCTGCCATCATATAAGTAGAGAACATTGACCAACCTTGTACTAAACTAATTACTTGTTCAGTCGGTCCTTCGTTAATTACTGCTTCTATAGAAAGCGCAGCATGAATACGCGGCGCAAAGAATTCGTCCATCATATCAAGCATAGCATTCATTTTATCAGTACTCATATCAGGACTCCCTAATAAAGCTAAACAACCCATCGTACCAGAAGGCATTCCGTGGTATCCATCAGCCATCGCACCATAAGTAGCATTGTCCCAAGAATCCCAAGGCGCATTTTGTACAGTTTGGAATCCACAAGCCGTAGGAGCCGCAGAAGGAGTAGGTGTAATCATACCGAATAAACCAGGTAAGTCAGCATGTCCAGCCGTTGCAGCATTTGCCGCACCGTTTCCATTTGAATACCAAGCATCTGTAATAGAGGTAGTCATACCAGCAAATACATCATTGTTACCTAAAGCAGTCGCATTTTCTTGTACCAATTGCGAACCATGTGCAACAATAACAAATTCTCCTGTAGTAGGAACAATTACGTTACCCTCAGCATATGGAGCATCTGGATCTAAAATATTTTGCATAGAAGCAATTGGTACTTCACCAGCTTCTAACCAAGAGATGTCTGGAAGTGCACCCCCAGCATTAAATACCATATCTACCTCAGAGCTGTATCCAACATGATTAGGAATACAAAGCGGAACATCCATAAATACACCGTCTCCATCTAAATCATAAGCAGGATGCCAACCGTAGTTAGTTGCTTCAAAGTTACCCCACATAGATTGTATTATATATGGCATTGGTTGTCCGTAAGCAGCTAATGTTTCAGCAGAAGTATCAATGAATTTCGGCATTAACAATTCAGATTCGTAGTCGTTAAGTGTAGCCATTGCTAGAGAAAGGTATCCTCCAGTTCCGTTACCACCCACTGCAAATTTATTACCAACTCCATAAGGATTTCCATCTTCAGCAGCCGATTTCCTTAAGTAACGAACAGCAGTTTTAGTATCTTGTAAACCACGGTAAGCCGCTTGAATAAGTGTAGATCTTCTAACATCTTCAGAAGTAGAAACTGGGTTCCATCCTAAACGATAGTTCACAGCAACAGCAACATATCCTTTTTTAGCATAACGCTTACAAGCTTCAACAATAGCGTTGTCAGATTTATCACCTGTAGCTTGACCGTTTACAATTGCAGGTAAGAAAGATCCTGTGTGTAACATTACAACAACAGCTCTGTTTGTTTCAGTATCACCTGTAGGCTCGTAAACATCCATGTAAAGATTTTCAAGAACTGGAGCTTGCGTTAAGATTCCGATATTAGAACCGTATTGTACATCTGAAGAAATAGTAACATCTGAAAATATTTCATCTACATAACGTACACCTTCACTAACAGAAGGGTAATCACAAGAACCATCATCTTCAGTAGCGTCAGCGTTATAGTTAGTCGCAGAAGCGTCTGTACAACCAGAAATAGCAGCAATATCGCCATCTACATTAAGTACAAAATTTGGAATAAATCCGTTTACTGCTGAATAGTCACCAGCTAATGCCATGTTTAAAATTGCATTTTCTCCATTATAAGGAACTGGGAAAGTTAAATCTGAAGGAATTCCTAAGTTTGTTAGGTTAATTGTAACCATTGCACTTAAGTTCAAATTATAAACTCCACCATTTGTTGGTGTACCAGTTAAGTTAACTTCTCCCCATGCTTGAGGCCCAAAGAAACAGTCTCCAGGGTTACATGAAGTACTCATTCCATCTGGTATATTAACTGAAAGAATTTCAGCAGAAATGAATTCCAATGCAACAGGAGTTCCACTCATGTCCATTTCGATTTCATTTGTTGCGTAGAAAGATATTGTGTTGTCGTAAGCTGATCCTACAGCAGCACTTGGTAAAGTAACTTCTGTGCTATCGCTGTTGTAAACAGAACCTTCTGGAGGGAAGAATCCTGCAGCTTGACTAACTATTATTGTACCAGTCATTCCATTTGCAGCATGTTGGCCAATAGAACAATCGTAATTGTAAGTTCCAGCAACATCGAATGTTATTGAGCCCATATCTCCACTTGTGTTCGTTCCTAAAGAACTTGCACTAGGATTCCCAAAAGACTGACCACTTAATGTACTAACGTCAAAATTTACGTCGTGAGTACCGCCTGCATTAGTCCATGTTACAATATCACCAGTTTCTATCTCTAGAACCTGAGGAGTGTAATAATACGATCCAGCCTCTACAAAATGCACTACTTGCGCATTGGTAGTAAAGGGAGAAAGAATCATTGCTAGTGCAATAACCCTTGAGAATAGTTTTTTCATCATTAGAGTTTTTAGTTAATACACGCTAAATATAGGGACTTTTAATCCTTAAAACAAATTTAATAAACTGTATATGAGTAAGGTCGGAGTAAAAAAAAAACCACCCGAAGGTGGTTGTTATTCAGTGAATAACGTATTAGTTCAAGTCGAAAAGTAGAGACATGTACATCATTCTACCAACACGAGGTCCTCCATATACTTGATATGAATTGTTGTTTAATAGGTTTGAAGCACCCAGTTTTATAGTCGCTTTAATTTCTGGAATTGTTTTATTTATCTGCGCATCCAACTGGTCGTAACTAGGAACTTCTCCTGTAAATTGTGGAGATCCTTCGAAAATAAATCCTTGTACCCATTTGTAGTTTGTGCTAAAGCCCCAATGTCTGGAAATTCCAAATAAATTAATATCTCTTACACCAAATCCTAAGTTGAATTTGTGTTCTGGAGTATTAAATGCAGGAATGATTGGATCATCAGCTCCTTTTTTATTTAATTTATTCCAAGAGTAGTTACCATTAATCGTCAAGTATTGATTGAAGAAGTAATTTAATCCTAGTGTAAACCCTTTGGTCGTTACTTTATCTTGTGCATTTGCTGCAACTCTGTATCCTTGAATTGATGGAAGGAGTAAATCATTGTAATTGTCTATAACCTGACCCGTGTCTGTAGCCCAACCGTTTGCTACGTCTAATGAATCTGCTTCCATTGTTGAACCAAATCGAAAGGATGCTCCTGTTTGGTAACCAATAAAGTCTTCGTAAATACTATAGTAAAGACTAGCATCTACATAAAGTTTATTAAATAGAGTTGTTCTATAGCCTACTTCTATGGTTTTAACTTTTTCTGGTTTAATTGGGTCTACTTGCATGAACCCACCTTGAAGTGCACTCGGCTTTACCAGGGCACCAATAAAGTATTGTTCGAGAGAATCTATATTCACAAAATACTCATCGTAGCCAAATCCATTTATATTACCTAATAAAATAGCTGGTCCAATATCGTAGTTCAAATATTGATCTGTAAGTGTAGGGTTTCTAATAGCGGAAGAGAGCGAAAGTCTAAGAACATCTTTTTCTGAAGGTGTATACACAATAGATGCTGCGGGAGAGAATAAGTAATCGAAGTTTTGATTTTTATCCATTCTTGCGGAAGCAGAAAGTTTTAAAGTTTCACTAAAGAAATCTCTTTGGTATCCAGCATACACTCCGTATTCTTTATTGGTGATAACTAAATCTTCAATAGTTGTATCTATTACAAATATGTGTGTTGTATCTATAATTTCTACAAATTCGGGAACCCATTGCGTTCCTATATTTACTATAGAGGTATCTAATTCTAGTATTGGATTTCCGGTATCGTCGAACAAATACCGATCGTTATAGTGTTGTATAAAACCATCTTCAAAAATACTACCGTCAGAATCTGGAGCGTACATTCGTGCATTTGCACCAACTGTAAATCGGTTTTCACCCACTTCGAATTTGTATTCTGCTTGTGCATGGTACAATTTAGATCTATCGTAGAATTTAGTCCCACCTACTAAATTTCCATTTTTATCGTAGCGAGTTTGTGAGGTAATGTCATTAAAGGCTTGTTGAAAATCTGCTGAATCTGGGTGTAAAAAGCTATAGTTTTGTTGACCAACAATATTATTCACATAACTTTCTGTTTGTTGGTGAAAAGCAGAAATTGAATCTTGATTTAAGTCTATTATACCGTTCATGCTAGAAAACCAATTTTCATAAGCATTTTCTATATAGATTAAATTACCTTCATCATCGTATATATAATCTCCATTTTCATCTGTTTCGTAATACTGCAAATCGTTGATGTCGATCCATCCGGGTAAACCTAATATTTTAGGGTAAATATCGGTAGTCCAATAGGTTCCATAGGCTTGACTCCAGTCTCTATCACTTAGGTGTCTGTTTTGGAGCGACCTTGCTGTTGCTACAGCATCGTAGGTATTTCCTGCATCTTCGTGTGTTTCATACAAACGAATAAAGAATTTATCTTTTTGTCTAAATTCTAAACGATTTTGAAAGAATTGTAAACCTTTTAAACTGTATCTATTATCACCCTGATAAACGGTTGTACCCGTACCATAATTTGTAGCATAAATTAATTCGGTTTTTACAGTTGGCTTATAATATAAAGCCATATTCATTTTAACATTTTCTGTGTTGTAATCTACTAGGTCTTTTTCCTCATATCCAGTACGGTGAAAGGTTCCCAATCCAGGGAATGAACCAAAGTTAGAGTAGGTTTTGTAATACTCATCACCATATCTATTTACAGCATCGTATCCTCCAGGGTTTGTTGTTAAAGAAGGAGAGTCGAATGCTTGTTCGTAATTGTTGGCTACCCAATCGTCGGCTACCATTCTATAGAAATTAAATTTCGCACCAAAAATATCTTCTCCATCTTTATTCTTAAATACCTGAGCATACCGCCAAGAAATTTCTCCTAAATTTCTTGCTCCACCTTTATATTGTGCAGAAAAACCTGGAAACTGAAATGGATCTTTTGTTTCCATACTAATAACACCGTTAAAAGCATTGGGACCATAAAGAGCAGAATTTGCTCCCACAATAATTTCAACTTTCTTAAGATCTAATTCCGATGAGCCTAAAAAGTTACCTAAAGCAAAATTCAATCCAGGAGATTGATTATCTACTCCATCAATAATTTGAAGTGAACGTACAGGTGAGGTAGAATTAAAACCTCTTGTATTTATAATTTTAAATCCTAAACTGGCAGAAGTTACGTCTACACCTTTAAGTGCACCTAATCCTTCGTAAAAACTAGCAGCAGGAGTTTCCTTAATTGCCAAAATATCTAAG
The DNA here is from genome assembly GCA_905182215.1 of Flavobacteriales bacterium UBA6772. Lineage (GTDB taxonomy): Bacteria > Bacteroidota > Bacteroidia > Flavobacteriales > UBA7430 > UBA6772. The sequence goes on from CAJJAI010000034.1 coordinate 29,288, forward strand.
ACTTCTACTGTAATAGCAGATTGTTTTTGTTTTTTTGTAAGGCGAGAATCTGTAATTACAATTTCAGATAAAATGGAATTGTCTTCTCCCAAGTAGATTTTAATAGCTTCTGTAGAGCTTACCGAAATAACTTTTTTCTCAAAACCAATAAATGAAACCTCAATATCTATAGGGAGGTTTGATACTTCTAGTTGAAAAAAACCATCGAAGTCAGTCATTGTTCCTATAGCAGTGCTAGGAATGATTACATTAGCTCCAATTAAAGTTTCTTTACTGTTTTTATCGTAAACAACTCCTTTAATAATGTGTTGAGCGAACAATTGTTGTCCCATTAAGAAGAGAAATGAATAAAGAAGAACGGTTTTTAATTTCATCTGTAATTGCTTAGTTTCCTCAAAAATAGTAAAATTATGATGCACGCATCATAATTTTACTAGTAACCTTTAAAGCAGTTTTGAAAACCAGTCCTAATTTAAAATAGTATTCATTGTCTCTGTAAATAGGCTCCGAATACATTTAATGTGTTTAAAATTAAGTTTTTAGAAGTTGGGTTTGAGTAAGTAATTCTCGTAAAATTGATCGATTATTTGTAGTATTTCTTTTGGAGAATCTACTACAGAAATAAGCTCTAAATCTATTTCACTTATAGTCCCTTCTTTTACAAGAGTTTCTCTTATCCAATTCATTAATCCACTCCAAAAGCTAGTGCCTACTAGTATAATTGGAAATAAGTCCATTTTTTTAGTTTGAATAAGTGTAATTGCTTCAAACAATTCATCTAGTGTTCCCATTCCTCCTGGCATAACAACAAATGCCTGAGAATATTTTACAAACATTACTTTTCGTACAAAAAAGTAATCGAAGTCGATGTTTTTATCATCGTCTATAAAAGGATTACTACTTGCTTCAAAAGGAAGGGCTATGTTGAGTCCTACTGATGGAGCTCCACCTAGTTTGGCACCTTTATTCCCTGCTTCCATAATTCCAGGGCCACCACCGGTAATTATACCGTAACCATTTACCGAGAGTTCTTTTCCTATTGTAGTCGCTAATTGGTAGTATTTATTGTCAGGTTTCATTCTTGCCGAACCAAATATGGTTACACAAGGTCCTATTCTACTCATTTTTTCGAAGCCATTTACAAACTCCGACATAATTTTAAATAGTTGCCAAGAATCTTTGGTCTTTATTTCATTCCACGTTTTATGTTTGAAATCTCGGTTTAATCTTTCTTTGTTCATAAATATTAATTTTATAATTCTTTCTAAGATATAAAATTTTTGAATACAAAAAGAATGTAATTTACTACAGTTCGCAATTGTAAATGAGAAATCAATTTACTCGATTTAGTAGATGTAAATCAAATTAATACAGCCAATATTTATCTATTAAGTAGACTATAGATGCCATACTTGCAGCTCCTAATTCTAGTTCACGTTTGTTTACTTCTTCGAAAACATCGTTGTCAGAATGATGGTGGTCAAAGTATCGTTGTGAATCTGGTGATAATCCTATTAAACAGATTTTATCGTCTTTTAATGGATTGATATCAACACCGGCAAAGCCCATTTTAAATTCATAGATTCCGTAAGGTTCAAATAAAGGTGCCCATTTTTTTATTGCATTAAATTGTTTTTGAGAACCATTTACTGAAAATCCTCTGGGAGAAAAACCTCCTCTATCGCTTTCTAAAGCCATTAAGTGTTTTTCGTTTTTTTCTGAGGCATTTTCTGCATAACTCAGACCTCCTCGGTTTCCATTTTCTTCATTCATAAATAAAACCACTCTAATCGTATGTTTAGGTTTTATGTTTAGCACCTTAAATAAATGTAAAACTTCAATAGATTGTACTATTCCAGCACCATCATCGTGAGCTCCTTCTCCTAAATCCCAAGAGTCTAAATGACCTCCGACTGTTATGTATTCAGTAGGATATTTAGTGCCTCTTAGTTCTCCTATTACATTGTATGATATTTTATCAGGGTATGTTTTACAATAGGATTTTAAACTCAATTCAAGTCCTTTAAAACTTTTAATGTTTTCACTCAAATAATCTGCCCCATTTGTAGATATCGCAAAAGCAGGAATAGAATCTGCCCCAGCTTCGTAGCCCATACTTCCGGTGTGAGGGAAGTCGTCATTTCGAACATTCATAGAACGAACAATTATGGCTATAGCGCCTTTTTTTGCAGCCTCAATTGCTCCTGAATATCGCTGGTCTACACAAGATCCATAAGCACTAAACGTACTAATCTTTTTAGGGTCCATGGGTCTGTTGTAAAAAACAACTTTCCCTTTTACAATCGAGTCGGGTAATAAGTTTACTTGTTCTAAAGATTGAACTTCAATAACTTTTCCTTTAATAAATTGGTTCATTCCTGTAGCTACAGATCCACCTAAAGCACAAACATCTAACATGTTTTTACCTTTTTCATTGTAAAAGTATGCCTTTTCTCTTCTCCCTCTTTCCCAATGTGGTACGGTAATTTCCTGCAAGTAAACAGTATCAAGACCAAGGTCGGCTAATGTATTTAACCCCCAAACAACCGCACTGTCAGCTTCTTCAGAGCCGCTTAAACGTGCTCCTATATTCTTACATAAATCTCTAAGGTTTTTATAGGCCTCACTTTCTGTTAATGCTACATCGTAGAGGCTACGAAGTGTTTTTTCATCTTGGGCATTTGTAGCGTTGCTTATTAATAAGCAGAATAGTAAGGTGAGAATTCTCATGCTGTAATTTTTAGTAATGGTGGTGTAAGACTAGTCGAGGTTTAACTCCAAGAAAAAGAAATGTTACTGATTAAATCTGCTGATAAAGACTTTGCCACTGGGCAAGTAAGTGCAGTTTTTTCAAGTATTTTTTTTGATTTATTATCAATAGAAATAGGTACAGAAATATGAATGTTAATCTGTGAAATTCTTCTTGGTTCAGATTCCATAATTTTTTCTGCTTCGGCAGTAGTTCCTTCAATAGAAATATTCATCTCATCAGCTTTTATACCCATAATGGTAAGCATACACGAAGCTAGTGCTGTAGCAACAAGGTCGGTGGGAGAGAAGGCCTCTCCTTTACCTTTATTGTCTGTTGGTGCATCTGTAATTATGCTATTCCCCGATTGAATGTGTGTCGCTTGTGTTCTTAATCCGTTCTGGTAAATTATTTTTGAAGTCATGTTGTGTCTTGTTAGCTACTGTATGTTTGTCTTAACTGCTTACGAGTAAAGTGAAATCTTAATTGATATGAATTATTTACTTTCCTTCTATAATAAAAACCTTCATTTGGTTTCGAAGTTTTTTAGATACGGCACTGTAGGGCGCATTCACAATTTCATCTCCCTCTACTAGGCCCGAAATAATTTCTATATTTTGATCGTCTTGAATACCCGTTTCAACTTCAATTAATTTCACTTCTCCTTTAGAATAAACAAAAACACATTCGAACGCTTCCTTTGAACTTGTATCCTTACTATATTTATCTCTAGCATTCAATTCTACAACACTACTGTCTTTACGTGTAGTTACAGATTGTATAGAAACGAGTTTTATGTTTTCTTTTATTTGAGTTTTTATCGCTACCGAAGCGGTCATTCCAGGTCTAAATGGATGTTTATGTTTTGCTGTTAGATAGTCATACGACGCTTTTAGTATTCTTATCTTCACTTCAAAATTGGTAACCTGGTCAGCCGATGTACCCATTAAATTTGCCGAGTTTGCTATTTCTGTAACCATTCCTTCAAACTTATCTTTCATATATGCATCCACATTAACTTCAGCCTCATCACCCAATTTAACTCTAAGAACGTCGTTCTCGCTTACATCTACAACTACCTCCATGTAGCTGAGGTCTGCGATACGCAAAAGCTCTGTACCGGTCATCTGTGCTGTACCTACTACACGTTCTCCTTGTTCTACATTTAGTCGAGAAATAGTACCCGAAATTGGAGCATAAATAGAAGTTCTATTTAAGTTGTTTTGTGCTTCTTTTAAAGATGCTTTAGAACTCTCTACACTAAACTGACTAGCTTCAACAGCTAGTTGTGCAAGCTCGTAAGCGTTCTGACTATTCTCATATTCTAAAGACGAAATAGCCCCTTGTTTAAATAGGTTGTTATTTCTGAAATAATTGAGTTCTGTATTTTTTAACTGTGCTTTTTGCTGAGATAAATTAGACTGCATATTGTTTAGACTTGCAATCATTCGATCGAGGTTTGCAGCATATATTTCTGGATTTATACGCAAAAGTAAATCTCCTTGCTCTACCCAGTCTCCTTCTTGAATGGTTAATTCTGTAATTTCTCCCGATACATCTGGAGAGATTTTTACTTCCATTTCGGGTTGGATTTTCCCATTTGCTGGAACGGTTTCTACAATTGTACCTAAGAATACATTTTCAGTTTCGACACTCAGCAAGTCTATCCCTCCAATAAACCCATTTTTCTTTGCGGCTATTAGTGCTACTAGAACAATTGCTATACTTACAATTACTATTGACTTTTTTTTCATAGTTCGAATTTTAGACTGGTATAGAATTCATATAGTTTTACTTTAAAAATCAAGTCATATTTCGCTTGTAGCGCATCCGACTCTGCTTTTATTAGTTGGTTTTTGGCCTCGTTAAATTCATAACTGTTCACCATCCCCAATGTGTAACGCGTATTAATGTATGTAAAGGATTCTTTATAGGCGAGAATAGCTTTTTTAGCTGCATTGTGTTTTTTATATGCGGCTATCTGATCAGTGTATCCCTGCTCCATATTTTTCCGGAGTTTATTTTTTGCCTGTTGTGTGTTTAATAGGCTGTTTTCAATTTGTATTTTACTTTGCTTTATGGAGGTTCGTGTAGCCCATTTGTTAAATATTGGAATGTTCAAACTAATAATTTGAGAGGATCTTTGGTTGTTCGTCAGTTGTTCTTTAAACATATCCTCCGCTTCTTTCACATAAAAAGTGTTGATACTTGTAGCCCAACTAAGGGTAGGCATGTGACTAGATTGCGCAATTTTTAAATCGTATTGAGCACTTTCTATTTCTAACTCAGCAGATTTTATACTACTCTGAGTACTTAAAGCTTTTTCGAAATCTAAATCTATATTCTCTTGAATCTCGAAATCTACTACTTCTAGATCTAGTTTTAATAGATTTAAATTCCTATAGTTTTCTAAGTCTAATAACTGTGCTAATTGAAGTTTAGACAAGGTCAGTTGGTTTTCTGCTTGTACTAACTGTTGTTCTTCAAGAGCCAACTGCGATTGAATATTCAGTAATTCTCCACGCGCCAACGAACCCGCATCAACTAAAGTATTAATACGAGTTTCTTGCGTTTGTGTTAATAAAAGTTGTTTCTCTGAAGTGCTGTATAACTCGTGATTAAAAAGGATTTGTAAATAACTTAAAGCAATAGAGCTTATCAAGTCGTTTTTTGCAGTTTCTAAATCGTAGGTGCTCCTTAATACTTCTGTTGCTGCTTTTTTTAACTGATTTACATTTTTAAAACCAGAGAATAAAGTGAAATTAGTAGAATAAGATAAATTTAAAATTGAAGTTTCCGTAGTGGACCTAATATTGGTCAGTGGATTTTCTACTAATCCTTTATTTTGATTGAAAGAGTTGCTTGCGTTTATTGATGGTAAAAACTGTAGCTTAGATTGTAGATGTAGACTTTCTTTAATGTCTATATTTAACTCAGCCTGTTTTAATGAAATGTTGTTTGTTAATGCATGCGCTATACAGTCTTCTAAACTCCATATTTGTTGAGCATGTAATGAACTAAAGGAGAATATAAGAGCCAGTATGCTTACTAATTTCATAGTAGTAGAATTGTTTGATTTCCTACAAATATACTAATATTGTTTAGGCTAACGTGTTAACAGGTGTTAAGACTATTGTTCTTTTTCTAAAGCTTTTTTATGACGGTACCAAAAGTAAAATCCTACACCAATAAGTATGTAGGGAAATACCATTATATAAAGTATTCCAGCGTTTAAACCAGATCCTTGCGAATTCCCTCCAGCAACACTTGTTTCGGCTACAGCCTTACACATGGAGCATCCTTGAGCAAATAAATTACTTGCAAAAAGTATAAATGTTACAAAGAGTATGGTGGCCTTTTTTTGCATTATAAAGTATAATACGGAGAAATCATAAAGTAAACTACAACCCCTGTAAATGTTACGTAAATCCAAATTGGCATACTCCATTTGGTGATCTTTTTATGAGCTGGAATATCTCCTACTAACGCCTTGTGAAACGAAAGTAAGATCAATGGCAATACAATAGTAGCTAAGATTATATGACTTACTAATATGAAAAAGTAAAGTGGTCTTAGTGGATTGTCTGCAGGGTATTTTGTCTCTACTCCAAACGAGTGGTAAGTTACGTAAGAGAGTATAAATAAAGCTGAAAGCGTGAATGCTGTAAGATTCAATTTTTTATGTAAATCAACCTTGTTTTGCTTTATGGCTCTAAGTGAAATTAATAGAAGAACGAAGCATGTAGCATTGATGCTTGCATGTAACTTAGGTAAATGTTTTACAAATGCAGGAATGTTTTCTGCTTGGGGTAGATTATACAATAACACAACCAATCCTAAAACTGCTGCAGAAACGATATATATTAAACGAGTAATTTTTTTGTTGTCCATCTTAGTTTTTCTCTTTTAATAATTTTTT
>CAJJAI010000035.1 GCA_905182215.1 Flavobacteriales bacterium UBA6772
TCTTTCCTTCACGAAGGAATAGAAAAACAGTATACTATTCCTTTTATAGATGAGGCTTCGCTAGAAAACTGCCTGCATATTATTTGTGTTTTATCAGTTTTAGGTTTTACTGAAAAAGAGCTACAAGTCAATTTAAACAAACTTGAATCTTTGGCGATGCGCTTAGAGCTTAAAGAAGCTAAGGGCAATAGTTTACTCATTAACGATGCCTACAGCTCAGACTTAGATTCTCTTAAAATTGCACTCGACTTTTTACTACAGCAAAGTGGGAATGCTAAAAAAATCGCCATTTTATCTGATTTAGATGAAACAGGAATCCCCAATGCTGAATTATTTCCTCAATTAATGAATTTACTTGAGGCCTACGAAATTGAGCAAATTATTGGAATCGGAAAGAACTTTAAATCTTTTGAAGCTTTATTTTCTAATTGTATTTGTTTTGAGTCTGCCGATGCCTTTATAGAGAACAGAGCCCATTTTGATTTTAAAGAATCTGCTATTTTGCTAAAAGGAGCGCGTAGATTTCAGTTTGAGAAAATCGCCAGTCTTTTAGAACAAAAGGTACACGAAACGGTTTTAGAAGTAAACCTAAATGCGATTTCAGAAAATTATCATTTCTATAAAAGTCAACTACGTAAAGACACCAAAGTGATGGTTATGGTAAAGGCTTTTTCTTACGGAAATGGCTCTTATGAAATAGCACATCATTTAGAATACCATAAAGCAGATTATTTAGCTGTTGCGTATGTAGATGAAGGAATCGCCTTGAGAAAGAAAGGAATTCGCACGCCCATTATGGTTTTAAACCCCGATGGCTCGCAGTTTAAGCAGTTAATAGAACACGGATTAGAACCAGAGATTTATAGCTTTAGGCAGTTGGCATCGCTTTCTGTGGAGTTGAAAAAAGCGAACATTAAGGATTTTCCAATTCACTTAAAAGTGGATACCGGTATGCGCAGGTTAGGCTTTGAAAGTGATGAAATAACCCGTGTGATTACTTGGATTTCTGAGCATAATGAAATTAAATTAGCTTCTGTATTTAGTCACTTAGCCAGCACAAGCGATAAAGACTTTACTACTATTCAAATTGATGCTTTTAATGCTATTTGCCAACAAATTGAAGCAACAATTAAAAGTCCATTTTTAAAGCATATTTTAAATTCTTCGGGCATTCTCAATTTTCAGGAAGCTCAATTTAATATGGTTCGATTGGGAATTGGTTTGTACGGTATAGGAGATGAAAATCTACTTAATTGTAGCTCTTTAAAATCTGTTATTTCACAAATTAAAGAAGTTCCTGCGGGACAAAGTGTAGGTTATAATCGCTCCTTTTATGCTGAAGAAAAAATTTGTATTGCGATCATTCCAATTGGCTATGCCGATGGATTAAGTAGAGGTTTAAGTAATGGGGTAGGGCAGGTGTATATAAACGGCTTCAGTGCTCCCATTATTGGAAATGTATGCATGGATATGTGTATGGTAGACGTTGGCTTAATTGCGGCTCAGGAAGGTGATGAAGTTATTATTTGGAATACTCAAGAGCACATTCATCAAATAGCCAAAAGCTTAAATACCATTTCTTACGAGGTGCTTACCAATGTTTCTCAAAGAGTAAAAAGAGTATTTGTACAAGAGTAAGTACGGTTGCTAAGGAATGTATTTTACTTCTTTAAACTCGAAAGCAGTGGGTACATAAACGCAAACATTACTACTCCAGCCTGACGTTCTAACATGCTTTCTGTAAGAAATCCTATGAGGGTTAATCCAACAAAAATTAAAAACAATGGATGTTGGTTTTTTATATAGAAGGGTCGGATCATGAGAAATAGTAGTAGTAGAAATCCTAGAATACCTACTTCAGCCCATGTTTGTAAAAACTGATTATGGAAGTTTAAACTTTTTCTGTGTAAGGGAACATTTTTATTCCCATTCCAAAAGAGGGCATCACAATTTTTTAGCGCCTTACTTAACTCTTCTTTGGCATCTCCAATTCCATAGCCCAAGATTGGTTTTTCTGCAATTAGCTCTATAGAATATTTCCAAATATACACGCGTGGATTCGTTTGTCTATAATCTGAGCTGTCTACTAATTTATTCAATTCTACAAAAGTGTCGGCAATCCTCTCTCTTGTATTAGGTACGGCAATAATTATCCCAAGTAGTATCGCAAAAGCGCCAAGAATTTTAAATAGCCTCCCTTTTGAGGACTCCTTTTTACTTATCCAGACTAGGGCGCTAATACTAGCAATTAATAAAAATGCAAATAAATAGGCTCTGCTAGAGAGTAAGATTAGCGAAAACAGAAGAATAATAGATGCAAATGTCCAGGCAATTCGGGCTTTCTTCACTACAATTATTTCTCTCAAGGCAATAAATATTGCAAATGAATAATACCATGCTAAGTAGTGTGGTTTTCCAACAAGTAAATGTGGCAAGTTTTTATAGTAAAATACACTAATACTGTTACTTGTTTCGTACTCTAAAAATGAATTGTACAAATCGTATACAGCCATGCTTACCATAGAAATTGCAAACAGGTGTAGGAGTAAAAGTTTTTTATTTTGAGGAAAAAGAGAGACGCTCAATATAAAAACTGGAAGTAAGAGTAAAGTGATTTTTAAGGCTAAGTCGTTGTATGCAACAGTTGTATTTACGGAGTATACTAAACTTGCTAAATGGAGTAGATAAAACGCAATAAAGCACAGCGCAAATGGTTTGGTGAAAAGCGTTTTAATTTTTTCTTTAAACTGAAATGTACCTATCCAAATGATTCCCAAAACAATGATTCCACCCGTAAGTGGAACCTTATGAAAGTCTTGATACACCAGCCCAATAATAATACTGGCACATGCAATAAAATAATAAAATGATGAATGTTTAAGCTTATCTAGCATCTAGTTACCTGAAAGAATATCTTCATATTTCTTAGAATTGTTGAGTACTTCAATAGCTTCATCAAGAACAATATCGTCTTCTAAAGCTGCTTTTACTCGTCCTTCTTGATAGTAGTAACGCGACATTAATTCACTTAGTATTAATTCTGAAATTTGAGATTGATATTTGTGAATATCATCTTGCTTATAAGAAATCAATTTTTCTTTTAAGCCTTCTAAATCGTCTTTAAAATCAGCGTAATTATCTTCATCTGCTTGCTCAATAAGTTTTGCCAAGTCTTTTTCGGTATGTGTTTCGTACTCATAATCCTTGTCCGAAACAAAAGCTACAAACTCCTCATAAAGTTCGTTTGTTATTTTAAATACACCTGGTTTTGCAATAGAATCGTTGCTAAGAACAAACTGTGTAGCATAATCGAAAATTAATTGCTTAGACAAAATACTTCCAACAAT
>CAJJAI010000036.1 GCA_905182215.1 Flavobacteriales bacterium UBA6772
GGTCTTGTTTTGCGTGTGCTTTCTACTTCGTCAAACACATCGTATTCCCAATTATTAGCCTTGGCATATTCTTCCAATCGGATTCTTTGGTTCTCCGTAGTCTGCTTGTCAGTAGAAACACGGCAGTACAATGCGACTTTCATTAGGCTTGTAGTACAATTTGGAAGCCTTTTTTTATGTTTAAAAATGAGTATTAGTTTCTAAATCCTCTAAATAGTTCCCATAATACTACCCCTGCACTTACCGATATATTTAAGGAGTGTTTAGTTCCCAATTGAGGGATTTCTATACAATTATCACACTGATCAATAACCTCTTGTTGCACCCCTTTTACTTCATTTCCAAAAAATACAGCAATTTTAGGATGTTTCGAAGCGTCAAATTCATTTAGCATTACACTATTTTTTGCTTGTTCTATAGCTAAACAGTAATAGCCTTCTGCTTGAAGTTGAGTTACACAGTCTACAGTATTGTCCATGTGTTCCCAATCAACCGATTCTGTTGCTCCCAATGCGGTTTTGTGAATATCTCTATGTGGTGGTTGTGCTGTAATGCCGCACAAATATATTTTTTCTAGTAAAAAAGCGTCAGAAGTACGAAATACGGAGCCTATATTATTCAAGCTTCTAATATTGTCGAGTACCACAATAATAGGGAGTTTTTGAGTCTCTTTAAACTCGTCTACACTCAGTCTATTTAGTTCGCTATTTTTTAACTTTCTCATCCACTAGTCGTACAGAATTAATATCTTAGTCCTTTGTTCAAAACCAATGCAAATTAACCAATATAATAGCAATACCCTTGGCTAAAACAGTTAAAAAAAAGAAGGAAACTCCATTGATGACTCAATACAATGGGATTAAGGCGAAGTATCCGGACGCCATACTATTGTTTCGTGTAGGAGATTTTTATGAAACCTTTGGAGAGGATGCTATTAGAGCAGCTCGTATCTTAGGGATTGTTTTAACAAGTAGAGCCAATGGGAGTTCAAAAATCGAATTAGCAGGTTTTCCTCATCATTCTTTAGATACTTATTTACCTAAATTAGTTCGTTCTGGTTGTAGAGTTGCTATTTGCGATCAACTTGAAGACCCTAAATTAACCAAGACTATTGTTAAAAGAGGGGTTACCGAACTGGTTACTCCTGGAGTCTCATACAATGACAAAACATTAGACTTACGGTCTAATAATTTCCTGGCATCCATTCATATGGAAAAGGACAATGCTGGTATCGCTTTTCTCGATGTATCAACAGGAGAGTTTTTAGCTGCTGAAGGTTCTTGGGATTATGTAAATAAACTCTTACAGAGTTTCTCTCCTTCGGAAGTTATTTACCAGAAGCAACACAAGGCAGAGTTTACGCGACGCTTCGCAGATAGCTTTTTCACCTTTACATTAGAAGATTGGGTATTTACAAAAACTTATACGGAGGATTTATTACTCAACCATTTTGGGACCAAATCTTTAAAGGGTTTTGGTGTAGATAAATTAGATTTAGGAATTGTTGCTGCAGGTGCTGCACTTCACTATTTAAACGAAACACAACACAATAAGGTAAGCCATATATCAGCTATTACCCGTATTGAAGAAGATCGTTATGTTTGGATGGATAACTTTACCATCCGAAATTTAGAATTAATTCAATCTTCAGGTATTAACGGTGTATCACTTCTCGATATATTAGATCAAACGACCTCTCCTATGGGAGCTCGAATGCTAAGACGATGGTTAGTTCTTCCATTAAAAGAAAAGAAAGCCATACAAGATCGCTTAAATATAGTAGAATACTTTTCTGAAAATTCAATTGTTTCTGATGAACTTTCTTTGCAAATTAAGCAAATGGGAGACTTAGAGCGTTTGATTTCTAAAGTGGCAACAGCTAGAATTTGCCCGCGCGAAGTAGTCCAGTTAAAAAGAGCTTTAAATGCAATCGTTCCTGTTGTAGAGTACTGTAAGAAATCAGGAAACAAAAGTTTAAAAGCTTTAGCGGCTCAACTTAATCCCTGCGATTTAGTAAGAGAGAAGATTCAAAATGAATTAAAAGATGAAGCTCCCGTACAAATAGTAAAGGGGAACGTAATTGCTTCAGGCGTTTCTCAAGAATTAGATGAGCTAAGAGCATTGTCTACTTCAGCAAAAGAATACTTAGAACAAATAAGAGTTCGAGAAGCTGAAGCTTCAGGAATTACTTCTTTAAAAATTGCCTTTAATAATGTTTTTGGCTTTTACTTAGAGGTACGGAATTCTCACAAAGATAAAGTTCCTCAAGAGTGGATTCGCAAACAAACCTTGGTTAATGCTGAGCGTTATATAACAGAAGAATTAAAAGAGCTAGAAGTTAAAATTTTGAGTGCGAATGATAAGATTTTATCTTTAGAACAAGCTCTATTTAATGATATTGTAGCCTCATTAATGGATTACGTACAAGTGGTACAACGAAATTCACAGCTTATTGCTCGTGTTGATGTACTCTTGTCTTTTGCTAAAATTGCCAAATACAACGACTATACAAAACCAATATTAGACGATAGTTTTGCTTTAGATATTAAAGATGGTCGTCATCCTGTAATCGAAAAGCAATTGCCAATTGGCGAGTCGTATGTGTCTAACAATGTGTATTTGGATAACGATACTCAGCAGATTATTATGATTACTGGACCTAACATGTCTGGTAAATCTGCGCTATTAAGACAAACAGCTTTAATTGTGCTGATGGCTCAAATGGGGTCTTTTGTTCCCGCAAAAGCAGCTTCTATTGGCTTGGTCGATAAAATATTTACTAGGGTAGGAGCTTCCGATAATATCTCCTTAGGGGAATCTACTTTTATGGTAGAAATGAACGAAACGGCTAGTATTTTAAATAATGTATCTAACCGTAGTTTAATACTTCTCGATGAAATCGGTAGAGGAACTAGTACCTACGACGGTATTTCTATTGCTTGGGCAATTGCAGAGTATCTACACGAGAATAAATTCAAAGCTAAAACCTTATTTGCTACACATTACCACGAGCTCAACGAAATGACAGAGACTTTCGATCGGATAAAGAATTTTAATGTATCCGTAAAAGAGATAGGTAAAAAAATATTATTCCTTCGTAAACTCAAACCTGGTGGCTCTGCTCATAGTTTTGGAATACATGTAGCTAAAATGGCTGGAATGCCTAATTCTCTTATTAATAGAGCAAATGATATTCTTTTGCATTTAGAGAAATCTCATTCTTCTGAAGAATTAACAAGTAAAGCGAAGACGATTTCTATGGAGTCGGATATGCAGTTGAGCTTTTTTAAACTCGATGACCCAGCTTTAGAACGAATAAGGGACGAGATAATTAAGACCGATATTAATACATTAACCCCTGTAGAAGCCCTATTAAAGCTTAATGAGATTAAGAAAATGATTGGTGCTTAGTGACTTGCAAAAACATCGTTAAATTCTTTTATTTTTGTTTTGCGGTCTATTAAAAGTACTTATATTTGCATCGCTCTTGTAAAGAGAGAAAGATTGCGAGTGTAGCTCAGGGGTAGAGCATCACCTTGCCAAGGTGGGGGTCGAGGGTTCGAATCCCTTCACTCGCTCAGAAAGACATTATGCTCGAGTGGTGGAATTGGTAGACACGTCAGACTTAAAATCTGATGAACATTAGTTCGTGCGGGTTCAAGTCCCGCCTCGAGTACTAAAGGCCTTTGAAGTTTTACTTCGAAGGCTTTTTTGTTGCAAATCAATAGTAAGAAGGCTTCCACCTCTTACTTGTAGTTAAACCCTAGTTTTATAACTGGGGTTTTTCTTTTTTACTATCTACTTTCTTTACAAATTAAGAAAGCTCTTTTGGAGTAAATCATTTTCTAAGGACAAACCCACAATTTATTTTATAAGGGTTTTAGAATGTTTAGAGTATGATTATAAAAATTCACTTTACAAAACTTACTTTTGAATTCATAGTACTAATGATAAGGTAATAAAACTAGGTCTTTAAGGGTTTGTTTTTTATCTGTTCTTAGAGCTCCAACTGGGTATTCAATTGTTTCCATCGTTACAGCTGTAACTTTTAGTATGAAGTCTGGATGAGAGAAAATATTTGTCCAACCTGTATTCAAACAGAAAGTACCATCTGCTTTAGAAAAAGTACTGTATTGACTCTTCGATTTGGTATTGAATAGAGTAATGATAGCTCCTTCTATAGCCTCTCCATTTTTGTTAAGTACTCTACCAAATGCTTTTTTGTGTGTAGGCAGGTAGTCGATGTTGTAATAGACCTCGTTTGCTGGTTTTTCTATTTCACCCCAAAACGGAATTTTATATGGAGTTGAACTTCTAAATTCGTTAAATGGCAAAGTATTGACCTCGTGTTTTAGCTTTCCTAAAATTTCTTCCTTATTCGAATTTAAATAAGAGTGCTCCTTTGTTCTTTGTACTAATCCATAACAACTTTCTTGTGGGCAGTCGGCTTCT
>CAJJAI010000037.1 GCA_905182215.1 Flavobacteriales bacterium UBA6772
GACCTCTAAATCACTTAGATCTAAACTCGCTGATGGGCTTTCTCCAGAATGGCAACTTATACAGTTCTCTACAATAATAGTGGCTATATCATTTTCGTATGAGATGGATTCTGTATCACATAAGTCAATTCCATACAAGGCTTCCTCACTATCGTAATCGCAAGCATTTAACAAGGCTAATGCACTCATTAAAAAAAGTAACTTCTTCATAATCTTACACAATTCAATTCGTCAGTATTCTCCAATATTTATTCCGAAAAATAATTACCTAAGCGAAAATACTCATTTAATAAATGATATGAGAACGAATTCTGCTACATTTAACAGTAGATTTTATTAATTTTGATTTGAATTAAATAAATAAGTTCCATGAAGAAAAAAGGAATTATTGTTGCCATTTCACTAGTCGCTTTGGCTTACTTTGGCTACCAATACATGTATCAAGAACATAGGAATATACTTAAAGAAAAGGCTTCTTTAAGTATTACTAGCACCGAATTGTATAAGGCATTTAGCACTCCATCACATTCAAATACAGAATATATAAATGCGATTATTGAATTTCAAGGAATTCTGACTTCTGTAGAAAAGGACCTCATTGTTATTCAGCCAAACATAGTGTGTAAGCTCGATAGCAACTTTTCTTCTGCTAATTTAAATGCCGGAGATACACTATTATTAAAAGGCCGTTGCATAGGCTTTGACGATCTTTTTATGGAAGTAAAAATGGATAATGTGAGTTTCATAAAAAGATAAATACCTAATTAATCACTTTTGGCACAGTGTTTGTAAAAAGACTTAGTAACAATCAAGATCTCATCTGGGGGGGTGAATCTTACAAGCTTCGAACACTGTTCGAAGCTTTTTTTTTGCACAAAAAATAATTTCAGGTCTTGTTCGTTAGAAACATAAATTCTAACTATGAAGAGATATTTGATTTCAAACCTCATATTATTCAGTTTTTCTGCATTAGCACAAAACGAGTATCCTTTTCAAAATGGAGAAGAGCTAGAATATAAAATTCATTACGGTCCTTTGGTTGCCGGAAAAGCGGTGTTACAAGTTTCTGAAAAAAATGAAAGCTATCAATTTCTAGCCAAAGGTAAATCTACAGGTATATTTAACCTCTTCTTTAAAGTTCGAGATTCCTACCAGAGCATCTCAGATCAACATTTTTTACGTCCCCTTTATTTTAACAGAGACGTAAAAGAAGGGGGCTATAAAAAAAAGGAAAAGGTCTTTTTTAATTACCCCCTAAACCAAGCCGAAAGCACTAGAGACACAATTAGTTTAACTGAAAACACACAAGACATTCTCTCCTTATTTTATTATTTAAGAGCACAATCACAAGACAGCTTACACAAAGGAGAAAGCTTGCCTATACAGGTTTATTTAGACGACGCTTTTATGGATTCCAAGCTTATTTATATGGGTAGAGATACACTAAAAACTAAGTTTGGAAATATAGCCAGTACAAAATGGATTCCTCAGCTTGAATCTGGGCGTGTTTTTGAAGATGAATACGGTATGTATATCTGGGTAAGTGACGATGAAAATAAAATTCCGCTTAGAATTGAAACTAAAGTTTTGGTAGGGTCTATTAAGATGGATCTAGTAAAATATGAAGGTTTGAAAAAACCGCTAAATTTTATTTACAAGAAATAATTATAGGGCTCTAGCAGCGTATTCAAGTTATAATTAAACTTGAATTTAATCCTCGAAAAGACTCCAATTATGGAGCCTTTTTTTTGTGCAGTATTTATCTGATTTTTCATGTTGAAATTGTAAATTAGCCCACAATGAGCCAGAAACAAGACAAGTTTAATAAAAGAAGATTACGATCTTCCTACTTATCAGTTGTTATAAGCATGACGCTAGTCTTGTTTTTAATAGGCCTGTTAAGCACCGTACTCTACCACTCTAAGTCTATAGCAAACAAAGTACAAGAAAATATAGCTTTTACCGTCTTACTTAAACCTGAAGCTAAGCAAGTGGCAGTAAAGCAATTTCAGCGACAGCTTGAACTAAGTGAGCACGTTAAAAAAACAGAATTCATTTCTAAAGAAGAAGCTGCAGAAAAACTACAAGCAGACTTAGGAGAAGATTTTATCGAGTTTTTAGGATTCAATCCTTTAACAGATGCTATAGACATTCATTTTCAAGCTTATTATACCCAAACCACCGAAGCTGAAAGTATAGAAAAAGAACTACTTGCAGTTAATGTAGTACAAGAAGTAGTGTACGACAAGTCGCTATTAAAACTCCTAAAAGACAATCTTAAAAAAGTAAGCTATATCTTACTTCTACTAAGTTCAGTCTTTAGTTTAATCGCTATAGCCCTCATCAACTCTTCTATTCGATTGACTATTTATTCAAAGCGGTTTATAATTAAAACCATGCAATTGGTAGGTGCTACAAAGTCGTTTATTAGAAAGCCTTTTATTTGGAAAAGCTTACAACATGGATTTATTGCTGCTACCCTATCCATTCTATTTATAGAATTACTCGTTAGGTACAGTGTAAATTTATTGCCCGAAATACAAAGACTACACAATACAAATGCACAAATAATGTTATATTCAAGCATCCTACTAATGGGCTTGTTTATTCCGTGGATTTGTACCTATTTTGCGGTCCGCAAATACTTAAAACTAACTACTGACGAATTACATTATTAAGATGGAAAATAAAGGATTTTTATTTACAAAGAAGAATTACCAATTAATGCTCATTGGAATTGCATTTATTGTAAGCGGTTTTATTTTAATGTGGGGCGGTGGCGCTGCAGATGACACTAGTTTTAACCCAGAAATTTTTAGTTTCACAAGAATTACTTTGGCTCCAATATTCATTTTAGCAGGTTTTGTTATCGAGATCTTCGCTATAATGCACAAGCCTAAAAACTAATTAATGGGCATTATAGAAGCAGTAATTTTAGGGATAGTTCAAGGCTTAACAGAATTTTTACCGGTTAGTAGTAGTGGACACCTAGAAATCGCAAAAGAACTATTAAGTGTTGCTGAGCAAGAACAAAACTTACTAATGACAATTGTACTACATGCAGCAACTGCATTAAGTACCATCATCATTTTCCGAAAAGATATCACCATCATAATTGCCGGTTTGTTCCAATTTAAGTGGAACGAAGAAGCTCAATTTTCGGTTAAAATTATTTTATCGATGATTCCTGCAGCCATTGTAGGTTTATTCTTTGAGGATGAAATTGAGTCTTTATTTGGTGGACAAATAGTATTGGTGGGTAGCATGTTACTACTTACCGGATTGCTATTATTTTTAGCAGATAAGGCGAAAAAAACAGATAAAAAAGTAAGTATTCTTAACTCCATTCTAATTGGTATTGCACAAGCAATAGCAATATTACCAGGAATCTCTAGATCTGGTGCAACCATCTGTACCTCCGTATTATTAGGAGTAGACAGAGAAAAAGCAGCACGTTTTTCGTTCCTAATGGTAGTCCCATTAATTTTAGGTAAAATGGCTAAGGATATGCTAAGTGGAGATTTAGCTACAGAATCTACTAATATCCTACCGCTCATCTTTGGTTTTATTGCAGCATTCATCACAGGTTTAGTCGCTTGCAAATGGATGATTAGATTGGTAAAAAAGAGTCAGCTTAAATATTTTGCTTACTACTGTTTTGCAGTTGGAATCATTTCTATTGTTGCCAAACTGGTTTAATACTGAAAACTAATCGCCTCTGTAACTTTAATATAATAAGCTTTCCCATGCTGTAAGGCGCCTATATTATTAAAGTTGTAGTCGGGTAAATATACATTTCCAACTTCATCTTTCACAATAGTTATATGACTGCTTATTGAGCTAAAATACAATGTGGAATTTATCGCCTCAGTAGCGTAGTACGGCATAATATTCCAGCCTGTATTTAGAGGGATTGTAAATTCAGAAGAAATAAGTAAACCAGTCCAATTTACACTTACATCGTTAGAAAATTTAGCTAAATACCCTTTCGAGCTATCGTAATTTCCAATGGTATTCAAATTATAACTTGGCCAAAAAACATTTCCTGCGGCATCTTTTAAAATCACTAATTCACTAGAAATAGTTTCGAATAAAAACTCCATCGATTCATCCTCGGTAAGTACTCGTTTGGAAAGTAAATTCCAACCTTCGTGAAACGCTGAACTCTGTGTAAATTCTATTGCCGGACATTCATTTTGTTGAATATTATTTTGCAACAACAGGCTATTTAAAGAGGCGTAGGACGGGGAACTCATTCCCTCGTACAATATAGCGCCACTGGTATCAATAAGCAAATAATAGGGTAAGCTTGTAACCTCGTAAACTTCATGTACATGAGAGCCTCCACCATCCAAACCACTTACTATAGGATGGTCGCCATCGTAAAGATTATGAAAAACTTGCGTGTCGTAATCGGAGCCATCAAGACTTATGGAAAGCACAACTAAATCACTTTGGTTACAACCAAAATCATGGTAAACTTCAGAGAATTCAGAAACTCCATCGGCACAAGGGCCACACCAAGTAGCCAAAAAATCAATCAATACAAACTGACCGTTATTTAAAGTTTCACTTAACACAAAAGATTCACCTTGGTTGTTGGTAACCGTATAATCTGGCGCTTGTGCAAACAAGAATTGCGGTAAAAATAAAACAGTTAAAAATATCACTTTTTTCATACAGGCAAGTTATCAATAATTTGAGAGCTAATCAAAATGAATATATTGGGGTTTGTAAAAACGAAATAAGCTTATCTTGCCCTCATCTTTAAGAACACCAAAAACGATACTATGAAAGCAATTTTCAGTTTTATATTCTTCTTACTTACCTGTTTCACAAGTATAGCTCAAACAGAAAAAAACGCGCTTTTTATAGGAAATAGCTATACTTATGTAAACGACTTACCAGGAATAATACAAGAAATTGCTCTGTCAAAAGGAAACATTTTCAGCCATCAAAGCCATACTCCTGGTGGATCAACACTTGCACAACACGCTAGTAATCCCACAGTTCAAAACTTATTAAATTCTGAAGAATGGGACTACGTGATTTTACAAGACCAAAGTCAAAACCCCTCATTCCCTCCTAGCCAAGTGGCAAGCCAAGTGTATCCGTATGCCGCCAGTTTAAGCGAAGATATCCGTTTGGCAAACCTATGTACAGAGCCTGTGTTTTTCATGACTTGGGGTAGAGAAAATGGCGATACTCAAAATTGTGCTTTCTATCCGCCACTGTGTACTTACGAAGGAATGCAAGACCGTTTAACAGAGTCCTATACAGAAATGGCAGAAGACAATAATGCTCTTTTAGCACCGGTAGGAACGGCATGGAAAAACATCCGTGCAAACTACCCAAACATAAATTTATATTCTTCCGATGGTTCGCATCCGAGTATACATGGATCGTATTTGGCTGCCTGCGTTTTTTATTCAGTTCTATTTAACGAGTCGCCAATAAATGCATTTATTCCAGCTAATATTTCTTCAGCTGATGCAGCTATAATTCAAGAAACAGCCTATAATTCTACACAAGAAAACGAAATCAATTTCTCGCTGGTTCCAGAAGCAATTGCCGACTATCAACTTATAGGAGATAGTCTCTATTTCTACAATCAGAGTCAGAATTTCAATTCCATACAGTGGATAGGAATTAGTCAGAATATTAATTCAACTGCAGATCCACTCATTGTAAATGTTGGCGATTTTACCGGAATTTATGAAATTGAATTAGTGGTTTCAAACGGCTGTACTGAATCTTCAGTAACCATTCAAATTAACGACCTAGCTATAGAAGACCTCGAAACTAGACTGTCTATTTTCCCAAATCCTTCTACAGGAATTCTAAATTGCGATATAGAAAGCAAAGAAGTACAGGCTATTTCGGTGTACAATACATTGGGGATTTGTGTTTATAAAAACGAAGAAAACCAAAATACAAAATGGGATTTCTCTCATTTTCCAGAAGGACTGTATCTAATTGAATTGACCTGTGAAAATGAAAAAAAGACACTGCTAAACTGGATTAAGAAAAACTGATTAGCGCCTATACTAAGGCATTCTTTTACATTATATTTGCCGCATGCAAGAAAAGGTAATTATAAGCGGAATGGGAAGTATATCTTCCATGGGTAGTAACGCAGCTGAAGTTTGGAAAAACTACAGTGCACAAACTACACGTATTACTTCTTGCTGTTTTAATGACTGTGATACTTCGGTAGGGAAACTGCATACTGAGGAAGCGGAACTCGTTAAGCAAGTCCGCAAAGAAAATCTACATTTTAGAAGACTCGACAAAACGGTTTTACTCTCTATAATTGCTGCTCGCCAAGCCGTAAAACAAGCCAATTGGAAAGCCGAAGATAATATGAGTGTCAACTTAGGCTCGTCTAGAGGAGCCACGCAGTTGTTCGAAAAATACCATAAAAACTTTATTGAAAACGGCGCTAAACACTTAAACCCTGTGGTATCGCCCACAACTACTTTAGGAAATATTTCCTCTTGGGTAGCATACGACTTGGGTACAAAAGGAGCTAGTTTTTCGCACTCTATTACCTGTAGCACAGCACTTCATTCTGTTTTAAATGGCATTGCTTGGTTGCAGGCCGGAATGGCAGAAAAGTTTATTACTGGCGGCGCAGAAGCTCCATTAAGTGATTTCACCATTGCTCAAATGAGAGCTCTACGAATTTATTCCGAAGAAAAAGGAAGCTTTCCTTCTTTGCCTTTAGAGAAAAACAAAAAAAGCAACTCTTTAGTTTTAGGTGAAGCTGCTGCAGTATTTTGTCTAGAACAAGAAAAAGGACAAGCAAAACTAGCTACTATACAAGGAATTGGATTTGCCACAGAATTAATAGAACACAACGTTTCGCTTTCTACAGAAGCAGAATGCCTACAAGACTCAATGAAAAAGGCATTAAAAAGTGCCAATCTGAGTAAAGTAGACAGCATTATTATGCATGCGCCTGGCACATTAAAGGGCGATCAAAGCGAATACAAGGCCATTAAAAATGTTTTTGGAGAAGAAATCCCTCATTTAATTTCAACCAAATATACAACAGGACATACTTTTGGTGCTTCGGGTGCATTGAGCATGGAACTCGCTATACTTATGCTACAACACAATAAACTCATTAACTTCCCTTATGAAAGCGATCCCGTAGGAAAGCCCAAAGAAGTTAAAACCATTATGATAAATGCAACTGGATTTGGAGGAAATGCAGTGAGTATCATTTTATCGAAATAAAAAGAGAAAAAAAAAAAGAAGGCTTATATTTGAGCTGAAAATCAAGAATACAGAGGATGGAAAATAGAAAAAATTGGACTAAAGAAGAAGTTCTTGAACTTTATAATAAACCATTACTAGAGTTAGTTTTCGAAGCTGCTCAAGTACACAGACAAAACCACGACCCTCTTGAGGTTCAGGTAAGCACCCTGCTTTCTATAAAAACAGGTGGTTGCCCCGAAGACTGTGGCTACTGTCCGCAGGCGGCGCGCTACCATACCGACATTGCTAAAAACGACTTAATGTCTGTGCAAACGGTAAAAGCACAAGCATTAAGAGCTAAAAGCTCAGGTTCCTCTAGAGTATGTATGGGAGCTGCTTGGCGTAATGTAAAAGAAGGCGAAGACTTCGATCAGGTTTTAGAAATGGTTCGTACCGTTAGAGACTTAGACATGGAAGTTTGCTGTACTTTAGGAATGCTAACTCCAGACCAAGCACGTAGATTATCTGATGCTGGACTTTATGCCTACAACCACAATTTAGATACCTCAGAAGAACACTATAAAAAAGTGATTTCTACACGTGGTTATGAAGATAGAATTGAAACCATTGGGAATGCTCGTAAAGCTGGACTAACAGTTTGTTCGGGTGGAATTATAGGAATGGGTGAAACATCAGAAGATCGTGCTGCAATGTTAGTAACACTTTCTAATTTGAATCCTTATCCAGAATCGGTGCCAATTAATGCATTAGTACCCGTAGAAGGTACTCCAATGGAGGAACAAGAACAAATTCCTATTTGGGATATGATTCGTATGGTAGCAACTACACGTATAGTACTTCCTACTACTACTGTTCGTCTTTCGGCAGGTAGAACAGAAATGTCCGACGAAGGACAAGCACTGTGCTTTATGTCGGGTGCAGGTTCTATTTTTGCAGGAGACAAACTACTAACCACTCCAAATCCGGATATTAATAAGGATATGGAATTATTTAGTACCTTGGGACTTGTGCCGCAAAAAGCCTATAAAAAAGGAAACAAACCAGCCGTAAACGAAAATTACAAAAACAGCGAGGCTAGTGGTGAAAAAGCAAAATGGTCTAGACCTGCACATGCTATTGATGCTAATATTGCAGCAACTAAAAGTGCTAAAGAAAAACGTAAAATAGAAGCAAATTCTTAAACTTATGAAAAAGATAATCTTAACAATCGCATTACTTGGTTTTACTTTAAACAGTTCGGCTCAAGATTTTTCTTGGGGTCCTAAATTAAGTATATCCTCGCCTAGTTTTAAATTACAAGATGTTACGAGTATAGAAGATGGTCCTGATGCCATAAAGTTACTTGAAGATACAGACCCAGTTTTAGGTTATCAAATGGGGCTTTTTGCACGTCTTTCTATACTAGGAATATATGTACAACCTGAAATTCTTTTTAGCAATTCTAAATCAGAAATATCGTATTCTGTTTTATTAGATGAATTGGATGAAGGCAGTAGAGAAACAATCGTAGGTGAAGTGAAGCTAAATAGAATAGATATTCCTGTAATGTTTGGGAAACGATTTTTGAAAATATTAAGAGTAAATGCCGGGCCTGTTTTTACACTCCCTTTAAATGATGACATTAGCTTAGAAGGACTAGATGCTGCCATTGAAGATGTACAAACAAACTATAAAAAGGCTACTGTAGGCGCTCAAATTGGTGCTGGTTTAGATTTATCTATCCTTACCATAGACCTGCGTTACGAAATGGGCTTGCAATCTATTTCTGATGGAATTACCATTGGTGAAACAACCTTTAATCCAGACCAAAGACTCAACCAATTCTTAGTTTCTGTAGGAATTAAGTTTTAATAAATTCAACCTTATTTTTAATGCCTCTGTTTTACAGAGGCATTTTTTTGTGCTAAAAATCACTATATTTATAGACT
>CAJJAI010000038.1 GCA_905182215.1 Flavobacteriales bacterium UBA6772
GATGGTAATGGAGCTGTTAAGTTCCGCAAACTTGCTGGTCAATGGCTAAAGAATTTTAATGCCGATTTCGGAACGAATATAGTACATAACTTTAGTGTGAATTTCCCTGTAAACATTGCAGAGATTACAGAAGATAGTTTTGATATATTCCCAAATCCAGCAAAAAACCAAATTACTATAAGTGTATCGCAAAGCAATGAGGTAGATGTAGACTTCGTGATTTTTAATAGTTTGGGAGAAGAGCTAGATAGAGTGGTAAGAAAAAACCTTACTATGGGTGCTGAAACATTCGACACGAGTACTTATTCGCCTGGTATTTATTACTGTAAAATAGTAACTATCAATGCTGAGAAAATTCAAAAATTTGTCATCATTGAATAAGAACGAAATATAATTTACTAGTACTAAAAAAAGGCTCTCTAAATGGAGGGCTTTTTTTTGACTTGCACCCAATTAAAGCCCTCTAAAATGGAGGGCTTTTTTTTGAACAAATAATTCTGTAAATTAATGGCTAATTTAATAATAGAAAATATGTTAGTAAAAATCTATGGTAGCGCCGTATATGGTATTGGGGCTACAACAATTACTATAGAAGTAAATATTGCTAGGGGAGCTAAATTTATATTAGTGGGTTTACCCGACAATGCAGTAAAAGAATCTAAAGAACGTATACATGTGGCAATGTACAATCAGGGCTACAGATGGCCAGGGTATAAAGTGGTTGTAAATATGTCGCCAGCAGATATACGAAAAGAAGGATCTGCTTACGACCTTCCCATTGCCATGGGTGTATTAGTGGGTTCTAAACAAATAATAGCCGAAGATATATCAGACTACGTAATAATGGGAGAAGTCTCTTTAGATGGAACTATACTGCCTATAAAAGGTGCTTTGCCCATTGCCATACAAGCACGAAAAGAAGGTTTTAAAGGTTTATTACTTCCTGCAGAAAACGCCAAAGAAGCTGCAATTGTAGACGGACTTAAAGTATATGGTATGAAAACCCTATCTGAGGTTTGTGAATTCTTTAAAAATACAAAAGACCTAAAACCAGAATATGTAGACACTAGAGCAATATTTAAAATTGAACAGACCAATAATGACAGTGATTTCTCTGAAGTAAAAGGTCAAAAAAATATAAAAAGAGCATTAGAAATTGCTGCTGCAGGCGGACATAATGTAATTTTAATAGGACCTCCGGGAGCAGGAAAAACGATGTTGGCAAAAAGGTTTCCCAGTATATTACCCCCATTAACTTTAGGCGAAGCATTAGAAACCACCAAAATACATTCGGTTGCGGGGAAACTAAAAGGACAGGCTTCTTTGGTAGCACTTCGCCCCTTTCGCTCACCACACCATACCATTTCTGATGTAGCCCTAGTTGGCGGAGGTTCGGTACCACAACCCGGAGAAATTTCACTAGCACATAATGGCGTTTTGTTTTTAGATGAATTACCCGAATTTAAAAGAACCGTTTTAGAGGTAATGCGACAACCGCTAGAGGATAGAGTGGTAACCATCTCTCGATCTAAATTCAGTATTGAGTTCCCCGCAAGTTTCACTTTAGTAGCATCCATGAATCCTTGTCCATGTGGCTATTATAACCACCCAGACAAGGAATGTGTATGTGCGCCAGGATTGGTTCAAAAATACCTAAACAGGGTTTCAGGTCCTTTATTAGACCGAATAGATTTGCATGTGGAAGTTACTCCCGTGAGCTTCGAAGAACTTACAGATACTGGTAAATCGGAGTCGAGTGAAGATATTAGACAGCGAGTTATTAAAGCTCGTAAACAACAAGAAAAGAGATTCAAGAAAACTTCAATTCATTGTAATTCGCAAATGAGTACCAGCATTTTAAAAGAACACTGTGGCATAAATAAAGAAGCGATGTCTTTATTAAAATTAGCGATGGAAAAACTAGACTTAAGTGCCAGAGCCTACGATAGAATTTTGAAAGTTTCGCGTACAATAGCAGATTTAGAAAATAGTAGAGATATACAAACCGTACACGTTGCCGAAGCAATACAATACCGTAGCTTAGATAGGGAAGCTTGGGCTGGGTGAAATAAATTGATTTGAAAATTTGATGATTTGATGATTTAAAAAAGAAGTCAGAATACAGGAGTCAGAATTAAGAATGCAGAAAATAGAATTTTTGTAGCTGGTATCTTGTCGCTAGTATCTGGTTCTTTCCACTCAAAACTCATTTGTCAGTCTGAGGTTTCTCGAAGACTAAATCAAACTCAACTTTGTGGAGTAGCAAACCAGAAGAAGGGGCGATATGACGTACTTGAGTACCTTCGAAGTCTTCTAAATAATTCTTCAAATAAGCTAAGGTACAAACGCCTCTACCTACATCCACCAAAGCACCTACCATAAGGCGAACCTGATACCGTAAAAAGCCTTTAGAACGAACTTTAAAAACATATGTATCTTTGGGAGAATACGCATCTACAAATCGAGTATTCTCTTCTATTTCGGAGAACAAGATAGTCCGTTCGAAAATTGTATTGGCAGAGGGTTTACTAGCAAATCTTTTAAAATTGTGGGTTCCCATAAAAAGAGCAGCTGCCTCTTTCATCAAGTCAATGTTTAAGACTTCGCCAAAATCTCTTATTAGCGGGGCATTAAAAGGGTGCGACTTCTCTCCTGATGAAAAATAATAATGGTATTCTTTAATTTTAGAATGCTGAATAATATTAAAGCCCTCGCCTACTGTTTGTACATACTTGGCACGTATATCAGAGGGTAATTCCTTATTTAAACGAAGGAGTAGCTTAGCACAATCAAAAGACTCATTTACAAAGAGCTCAAAAGCAAAATCATCGGCAGACACCTTTGCATCGGTTCTACCACAGCCCAAAGTTTTAAAATCGGTATGACCCAAAATAAACTCAAAAGTCTTGTCTATCATTCCTTGTACAGATTTCAACTTTGCTTGTTTTTGCCAGCCGTGGTAACGGAAGCCCAAAAACTCAATTCTAATAAGGTAATAAGAAGACCATTTAGCCATAAAACGAAATACAATTTTGTGAGATGTATAGCTTACAAATTAACAAAATACATTTGTCTTACAATTGAATAAGTTCCATTAGCTAATATATTTTCGTTTGTATAATAATTTTTTAGGATACTGTAACAATTACTTACGTTAGTCAAACAATTATTTACGGTAGAACGACAAAAGAAATATTGTTCGTGAATATCAACACAAATTTATAATTGGAGACAAAAACAAAGAGTGGGAATTTATTCCACCGAATACAATTAATAAAATAAAAAAGGAATAAATACTGGTGCTAACACAGTATAAAATTAATTGCTAGTGCAAGTTTATTAACGAAAATCCTCGCGGACTTTCTATTCGGTTTTTATTTGCTAAATTAGGTGCTTAAAAACGCAACTTTTCTTACACAAACAAGTTATGGGCAAGTTTAAAAAAAAAGCTGAGAAAGCTTAAAGGCTCACTATCTTATGTGACAAAAAATAAAAATATTGAATTTTAAGAGTGGAGACCAGAGCCCACTGTAAAAAACAGGGCGCATTCTGAAAAGCCTTATGAGTAGGAAATATAATTTAAAAACATGTTCAAGAAGTTTACACTCGCAGACAAATTACTCTTTATTTCGGCTATGCTTTCGTTGGTATATTCCGAAGTATTATTTATTTATGGAAATTCGGATCAAGCTATTTTCATTGGGCTTTGGGTTCCAAGCATTTTAGCTTTCGGCATTTATTTGAACCTTATAAACAACAAGAAAAATGATTGAATTTATCCCCTATTTTGCAGGTCTTATAACTTTACTATTCGGTATCGCTTTTAGTTATGCTATTACTGAAGGCTGGAATTTTAAAAAGAAATAAGAATTTTATTTTTGATGTAAACTAAATCTACTCATAATTGATACTATGGCTGAGTATTATTAAGGACGTAATTTATAATAGAGTCGAGTATAAGGCTTATTATAATATATTGTTTGTTGGTGAAAAGCTATTGTAAAAAAAAAAGATGAAAAAATGATGGAAAATATTTTTTTAAATTTAATGCTAATTACTTTAGGTCTATCTGTTGCCTATGTTTGGGTCTTTAGATTTGACAATGTAGTAAAAGAATTTAAGCAATTTGGATTAAGTGATTTAACGCGAAATATAGTAGGAGCAACAAAAATATCTTTAGCAACATTGCTTATTCTGAGTATTTGGTATTCCTCATTAGTTCTTATTCCTTCTATTCTTATGGGTCTATTAATGTTATGTGCTCAATATTTTCATTTCAAAATAAGTAATCCATTTATTAAACATTTACCATCTCTGATTCTTTTAGTTCTGTGTGCTTTTACAGCATATTCATCCATTTAATAAATAAGCATGTCTGTAATTACAATAGTTACTTTAATATCAAGTTTTTCCTTTTTTGCTTACGCTTTTTCATACTTTAGGACACCACATATGAAAAACGAGTTTAAGCGGTTTGGTTTAGAGAAAATAGGATTAACAACCGTTTTGTTAGAAATTATTGGAGCTATAGGTTTATTAGTTGGACTTAAATTTTATTTTTTTCTTATGATTTCATCTTTAGGTCTTGCATTACTAATGTTAGCTGGCCTCATTGTAAGAATAAAGTTAAAAGATAGCATTTGGATTTCTTTACCAGCTTTTTTTTATATGATGTTAAATACATACATTTTTTGGTTGTCCATGAATATAATTAAATAAAAAATAGCAGAAATGGAATTAATCTATTTGAATGATAATTTGTAAAAACAAAAGCTAACAATCGCTAAAATCCATATTTGCGCTACGCGGCAAATCCGTATCTTAGCTTGATCGATTAGCCGTAATATTTAAACAATGGGCATATCCAAATTCAAAAAATCATTTATTGATTCTTTAAGTAGATAATTAAACCTTTTTGACTTTAAGCAAAAATGAAATACTGGTGTTTCTGCTATTCTAAATCCTTCGTACTTGCTATAACGTCAGTAAATGTAGGTGAAAACTCGGTAATACTACCGGCACCCTTTTTATTTACTTTGAAAGTAACATCCTCAGTTGTGGTAAATAACAGAACAGATGAAAAAGACTTTATAAGGTGTGATTTCAAGACTACAAAAGCTTCATCTAATGTCATCTCGTCTTCTTGATCCTCGGTCTCTTTAGACCTGTAGCGCAATTTAAGTAAGACCTTAAAACCATCATCAGAATTTACTGGCCTGAGAAATATATTTCTCAAGTTGGGCTTACCAATGGTCTTTGCCATAGTTAACTTCGCAAAGCGACCTTCTTCTAAACTTTCTTCTACCTGTTTCCAGAAAACAGCAAACACATCTTGGTAAGACATAAACTAAAGATTAATGATAAAATATTCGATTGCAAAAGTAACAAATAATTCAATTCATAGACCCAAATCTATCTTCATTACCCAATTATTAGAAAAACTAATCCTAAACAATACCTATATTTAATAAGGAGTTCAGAAGTTAACAGAAAAACCAGTATTCATAGAATCTTGACAAAAATAAATTTGGTGTTTAAAAAGTATAATTTAAAAACAAAATATTAATTTTGAGCTATAGCGTAACTGAGAGTTAATTTCTCTGAAAAACATTACAAAAACAGGAACAAAAAAGACATGACTAATAATGACATCTTAAGGCGCATACGTTACCTTTTTAACTATAGTGACCTTCAAATGATTTCGCTTTTCAAAACAGCCAACCATAATGTGGAGAGATCTCTCATGTGTAACTGGTTAAAAAAAGAAGAAGACCCTTTATTAATTGCTCTTACCGATAAAGAACTGGCTATTTTCCTCAATGGTTTAATCATTGAAAAACGTGGAAAAAGTGAAGCGCCTCTTCCAGAGCCAGAAGACATTTTGAGTAATAACATGATCTTAAAAAAACTAAAAATTGCTTTGGATTTAAAATCCGATGACATTTTAGACCTCTTTGATTTAATAAATAAAAAAATAAGTAAGCATGAATTGAGTGCCTTTTTCAGAAAACCAAATCATACATCCTATCGACATTGCTTGGATCAGTACCTACGAAATTTCCTCAATGCATTACAAAAGAAATACGAAAACAAATAAAGTCAGAGAAGTTCCTACCTCATTTCAAAACACCAATAAATAATACAGGTTTCGGTGTTTACTGCTAAAGTCTTGAACCAACAGGTAATCTGTTGATTTTCTGCCTATAAAGACTTTTATACCTACTTTAAAGTAACAGATAAGCATCACCTATTTTGGGGATTTTATAAATTAAGAGAATTCTCTTCTCTAATACCCATACTTATCTTTCCAACGCGTTTTTAAGAACAAACGCATAGCGGCTTCACGAGGATTGTTTCCAGGTACAAAAAAAGATTGTCCGCTAATTTCTTTTGGAAGAAACTCTTGTGCTACAAAACTCTGGGCAAAATCGTGAGAATATTTATAATCTTTCCCATAGTCTAAATCTTTCATCAATTTAGTAGGAGCGTTTCTTAAAGCCAATGGCACAGATAAACCACCCATTTGCTTAATAGAAGCTTGGGCTTTGTTGATAGCCATATACGAGGCATTGCTTTTTTCGGAACTAGCCAAATACGTAACACACTGAGCCAATACTATTCTACTCTCTGGCATACCAATAGCACTTACAGCCTGAAAACAATTATTAGCCATAATTAAAGCAGTAGGATTTGCATTCCCTATATCTTCGCTCGCAGCTATTAACAATCTACGGGCAATAAACTTCACATCTTCTCCACCCTCTAACATACGAGCCAACCAATATACAGCGGCATTTGGATCACTTCCACGGATAGATTTTATAAGGGCAGAAGCAATATCGTAATGTTGCTCCCCTCCTTTGTCGTAAGACGCCAACACTTGTTGCGCATGCCTACTTACTAAAGCATCGTCAATTACAATTTTTGTACTGGTTTGGGAATTCACAATCAATTCAAAAACATTTAAAAGCTTACGAGCATCCCCACCAGAAAGTCTTAACAAAGCTTTGTCTTCTATAATTTGGATGTCTTTTCTTGCTAAAACAGCATCCTCAGAAATAGCTCTTTGCAAAAGATTTTGTAAATCATCTTTGGTAAAGTGTTCTAATGTATACACCTGGCATCGTGAAAGTAAGGCAGGAATCACTTCGAAAGATGGGTTTTCTGTTGTAGCTCCAATAAGAGTAACCACCCCAGTTTCTACTGCACCTAAAAGAGAGTCTTGTTGCGATTTACTAAAACGATGAATTTCGTCGATAAATAAAACAGGACTTTGAGTACCAAACAGACCTCTACTTTTGGCTTTTTCTATAACCTCACGTACATCTTTAACTCCAGAATTTATAGCACTTAAGGTATAAATATCGCGTTTTAGCTGCTGTGCAATAATCTGTGCCAATGTTGTTTTACCAACTCCCGGAGGTCCCCATAAAATAACAGATGGTAAAACGCCAGAATCCATAGCCTGACGGAAAACAGTTTCCTTTCCCACCAAGTGAGATTGCCCAATGTATTCATCGAGATTTGTAGGTCGTAAACGTTCTGCTAATGGCTTGTTCATGTTATTATTTATTCTGATTCAAATATAAATGAAAAACAAAAGCCTTCTGAAATATCAGAAGGCTTTTATTCAAATTATAATACGAACTATTTACTCGAATTTTTTTGCGTCAATTTTCTTATTAACTACTACTTTTTTAAGTTTCATGTCTATAGACTGTCCAGCTACATTTTGTATAGTTTGATGTGGAAAGCTATACCCTTTTACAGATTGATAATCCTTATACAAAGTCGTTTGACTCACTTCTCCTTCTGGAGTTTCAACAGTAGATTCAGACTTTACTAAGAATTTCGTAGCAAGGCTGTAGTACTCAGTTGCTTTAGCACTCTCTTTATCGGTACGAATTACCACATACACCTCTTCGCTATCTAACACATCAATTCCTTTTACTTCTGCCGTGTACTTATCA
>CAJJAI010000039.1 GCA_905182215.1 Flavobacteriales bacterium UBA6772
TGGAATGGCTTTACTTAAAGCCAATAATATAGCGGAGTCAAAAATAGTATTCGAGTTTATA
Organism: Flavobacteriales bacterium UBA6772; assembly: GCA_905182215.1. Lineage (GTDB taxonomy): Bacteria > Bacteroidota > Bacteroidia > Flavobacteriales > UBA7430 > UBA6772. Next base: position 62 of record CAJJAI010000039.1, read on the forward strand.
TTAAATGAAAATCCTAATTTTGAAAAATCGTATGCCAATTATGGCTATTTATTAAGTGTAAATGGAGACTTAGATAAAGCCTTAGCGATTTATAAAAAAGGTTTGAGTTTGAATCCTGATATCCCTCAATTGTGGCTAAATTTGGCAGCTTATTATTTACATGTTAAAGAGGCAGAAAAAGCCGTGAGTTCTTTAGAGCAGGTACTCCGTATTAAACCCAGTCATAAACGTGCGAACCAATTATTGAAACAACTGAAATGAGAAAAATAGTACGTGTAATTGTGTTAATTATCGCCGCTTTAATCGCTATGGTGTCATATTATGGATATCAACAAATTTTCGCTCCTTTATCAGAGTCTAACGAGATCATCTTAGTTCCTAGAGAAACGAGTTTTGACGTTTTAAAAGATTCATTGCAAGCTCATGGATTGATGAGAAACACCTCTTTTTATGATTTTTTCTGTACCCAAAAAAGGTTTAGTAAAATTCATCCAGGTAGGTATTTAGTTTCTGCAGAAATGGATTTAAATTCTATGGTAAATATGCTGCGTTTAGGAGCGCAAAAACCATTAAATATTATATTTAATAATGCCTCTACTTTAGAAGATTTAGCCGGTAAATTGGCAAGCCAAATAGAAGCCGATTCAATAGATTTAGTAGCTGTCTTTAACAGTCAATTGTTTTTTTCTACTTATAATTTAGATGAAGCATCTGCTCGGAAATTATTTGTACCAAATACTTACGAGGTTTATTGGACGATTACACCCGTTGAATTTTTGGAGCGTATGCAGAAGGAATACACTCAGTTTTGGACTCCTGAGCGATTACTGCAAGCAGAAAATATAGGTTTAACAGCACACGAAGTTTCTGTATTAGCCTCTATTGTACAAAAGGAAACTGCCAAGTCCGACGAGCAACCCATTGTAGCAGGATTGTATTTGAATCGATTGAATAAAGGAATGAAATTACAATCGGATCCTACCGTAATTTACGCATTACACGAACGAGATGGATTCGATAGAGTAATAAAAAGAGTGCTTAAAAAGGATTTGAAGATTGCGTCTAAATACAATACTTATTATACAAAAGGTTTGCCTCCCAATCCTATTTGTATTCCAGAAATGTCTGCTTTATTGTCGGTTTTAAATGCAAAAACACACACGCATATTTATATGTGTGCCAAGGCCGATTTTTCTGGATACCACAATTTCACCAATTCATGGTCGGTACATAAACGCAATGCCAAACGATTTCAAAAAGCTTTGTCTAATAAAGGAGTTATGCGCTAATGGTATTTCAAAAAGGAGATAAGGTCTCGTTTTTAAACGAAGCCCTAAATGGTGTGGTTGTAGATTATATAAACGACTCTCGTGTTTTGGTAGATTGCCAAGGTATAGAGATGGATGTTTCTGCCCAAGAATTAATACGAATTACCTTTATTCCTCAAGTTGAGGGTAAGCATCTATTCCCAATTAAAAAAGAAGACAAGCAAATTGATGAGATACCTAATCTCCAAAGAAAAGCATCCGATTATAAAAAATTATCTATAGGCGATTTGGTTAGCTTTATGAGCGATAATACCAAAGGTACTATCGTAGCAATACTTCCAAAAAATGAATATGAGGTTGAATTGGAAGATGGTTTTTCTATTCCTGCTACACGTATTGAGATCGAGAAAATATGGGTAAAAGATTTTTCGGTAGATGAAAAAGCGATTCAAGGGAAGATAAAAAAGGATTTGAAAAAAATTACGAGTCCTATTTCTATTGCGCATCAGGCGGCTCCTAAATATTTTCAGCATAACGAAGTAGATTTACACATGGAATCTATTCTAGATTCTTGCAAAGGCATGTCTAATTTCGAAATTGTAACCGTGCAGTTAAATCATTTCAGAAAACGATTACACGAAGCTTTACAAGATAATGAACCTCATTTAGTGGTTATTCATGGCGTAGGAAAAGGAGTGCTGAAAAGAGAGATTTATAAATACTTAGAGCAATTCCCAAATATTAAAGTGCTGCCCGCCGACGTGAAGCTCTATGGTTTGGGGGCTAGTGAGATTCGGATTTATTAATTACACTATATGTATTATTGGGAATTGAATTTCAATTTTCAATAAATTTTCAATAATCACGAACAATCAAATTCATTTCTTAATTTTGCGGACTATGAGAAACTTTGATTATACTGAATTAGAAGCTGAATTAGCGAAACGACCTAAGATTGTTATTACTACCCACCGAGGTCCCGATGGTGATGCGATGGGTTCGAGTTTGGCTTTACACCAAGTTTTATTAGCTCAGAATTACGATGTTAAAGTAGTGGTGCCTAATAGCTATCCTAAGTTTTTGCACTGGTTGCCGAAAAATGAAGATGTATTAGAATACGAAGGAAACGAAACCCTAGCGGATGCGCTCATTACTGCGGCAGATTTAATTTTCTGTTTAGACTTTAACGATCTACGTAGAACCGATATGATGTGTGACGCTTTGGAAGCTTCTACCGCAAAGAAGGTAATGATAGATCATCACCAAGAACCAAAAGATTTTGCAGACTTCACCTTCTCGGTACCTTCTGTTTGTTCTACTTGCCAATTAATTTTTGAGTTTATAGAAATGATGTCTTGGACTGCGTTTTTAAATGTAGACATTGCTAAGTGTATTTATACAGGAATGGTTACCGATACGGGTTCTTTCCGTTTTTCATCGGTTGATAAAAGAACCCATGAAATTGCAGCTAGACTTATAGATTTAGGTTTGCAACAAGCTGAGGTTCATCAAACACTTTTCGATACGAATAAAGAAAGTCGTTTAAAATTATTAGGCTATTGTTTAAGTGAGAAATTAGAAGTTTTACCAGAATACCATACCGCAATAATGAGTCTTACAAGAGATGAGCTAGAGCGATTTGATTTTGTGAAAGGCGATACCGAAGGATTTGTGAATTATGCCTTATCTATAGAAGGGGTTGTTTTTACTGCCTTTTTTGTGAAATACGACGATAAAGTGAAAATCTCGTTTAGAAGTATCAATCAGTTTAGAGCCAACTTACTTTCTAAAGAACATTATAGTGGAGGTGGACATATAAATGCTTCCGGAGGTATGTTTGAAGGGAGTATGGAAGATGCGATTGCAAAGTTCAAAAAGGTTTTACCTGATTATAAAGAAGAGTTGATAGCCAATTGCTAAACTTTGTTAATCCCTGTTTTATACTTTTAGAAATAAAGTATATTTGCGACAGTTTAAAAATGAATTAGTAAACCAAAATAAATTGAAAATGAAAAAAGTAATTCTTGTTTGTGCACTGTTATTCGGTTTTGGAGTACAGTCTTGCGATTCTAAAGTAGAGGTAGATAAAGATGTTGAAATCCTTAATCCTTCTTCTGTGGACGATAATGGTCTGTTTGCTCAAATATTGACCAATAAAGGAACGATAGATTTAGTTTTAGAATTTCAAAGAACCCCTTTAACTGTAGCTAACTTTGTTGGTTTAGCTGAGGGAACTAAAGTAAACGACGAAAAAGATTTAGGAGTTCCTTATTACGACGGCTTGGTTTTTCATAGAGTAATACAAGATTTTATGATTCAAGGTGGTTGCCCACAAGGAACTGGTTCTGGAGATCCAGGTTATTCTTTTGCAGATGAATTTCATGCAGATTTAACTCATAATGGTCCTGGGATTCTTTCCATGGCTAACTCGGGCCCTACTACAAATGGATCTCAGTTTTTCATCACACACAAAGAAACTCCTTGGTTAGATAATAAGCATTCAATTTTCGGACATGTAATAGATTCTATTTCTCAAGATATTGTTAATTTAATTGAAACTGGAGATACTATAATTTCTGTTTCTATTATCAGAAATGGAAGACTAGCGAATAAATTTGATGCAGAAAAAGTATTTGTAGAGGCTGAGGTTTTAGCAGCAGAAAAGGCATTGTTTGCATTGGAAGCTGAGAAAGCTAAACTGGCATCTCTTACCGAAGGTTATACTGAAACGCCAAGTGGATTGTTTTACAAAATGACTACCGAAGGTAGCGGTGTGCAGCCCCAAGCTTCAGAAACTGTAAAAGTACATTATACCGGTTCTTTAACAGACGGAACTGTTTTCGATTCTTCAGTACAAAGAGGCGAGCCAATTGAGTTTCCTATAGGTGTCGGAAGAGTTATTCCAGGTTGGGATGAAGGTATTTCTTTACTTTCTGTAGGTGGAAAAGCAACCTTGGTAATACCATCGCATTTAGCTTATGGTGCTAAAGGTGCAGGTGGAGTTATTCCTCCTAATGCTACCTTGATTTTTGAAGTTGAATTAATTGAAATTGCTAAATAAGTACACGGATGAAGGACGGATTATACGCCGAAATTAAAACGAACAAGGGTGCAATCACTCTTGCTTTGGAATTTGAGAAATGCCCTATGACAGTAGCTAACTTTGTTGGATTGGCAGAAGGTACAATTCCTAACAAGGAAAAAGAAAATGGTGTAGCCTATTACGATGGATTAAAATTCCACCGTGTTATAGATAACTTTATGGTGCAAGGTGGTTGCCCTAAAGGATCTGGAGTAGGTGGTCCCGGATACGATTTTGCAGATGAGTTTCACCCAGATTTAAAACACACTGGACCTGGGGTTTTATCAATGGCGAATGCAGGACCTGGAACCAATGGTTCTCAGTTTTTCATTACTCATATTGCAACAGATTGGTTAGACAATAAACATACTGTTTTCGGAAATGTTATCGAAGGGATGGATGTAGTAAACTCTATTGCTCAAGACGATACTCTAGAACGTATTACTTTTAATAGAGTAGGAGATGCTGCTGTTAAATTTGACGCGCCTACTATTTTTGCAAATGCTGTTAACAATGTTGGACCAAGTAAAAAAGAGTCTGAAAAAAATGCTGCTTTAGCTATACAAAAGCAAATTGCTGAAAAATATCCAAACGCTCGTAAAACTGAGTCTGGTTTATTAATCGCAAACGAAGTTGCTGGTTCTGGAATGGATGCTATCGTTGGTAAAACAGTTTCTGTACACTATACAGGACGTTTAATGGACGGTACCGTATTCGACTCTTCTGTAGAACGTGGTGACCCTATCGACTTCCCTCTGGGTGGTGGAATGGTTATTAAAGGTTGGGATGAAGGTATTGCTCAAATGAAAGTGGGTGGTAAAGCAACGCTTATTATTCCTTTCCATTTAGCTTACGGAGAAAGAGGTTATCCGCCTGTAATTCCTGCTAAAGCTACTTTAGAATTTGATGTAGAATTGGTGAATGTAAAGTAATTTTCATTCCTATTTATAGAACGAAAGCCCTCCATTTGCAGGGCTTTTTTTGTTTGTTGTCAGGCTGAGGTTTCTAAAGCCAGTTTCCAAACAAAACTTAAAACTCACAACTCGTTACCAGCTTAGCCTTTGAAATGTTTTTTGACTTTAAAACCATTTTGACATTATTACATTTCCCTTGCTAAACAATGCGTGCATTGAATATATTTTTGTATACTTGTGCAGCTTAACAAAATGTATGCAATGAATATGAAAGGAGGCGCTTTTATTTACCAAAAGACATCGGCAAAGGATGTTTTTGTACCAGAAGACTTTAACGAGGAACAGTTGATGATCAAAGAAATGATTCTCGATTTTGTTTATCAAGAAGTAACACCAAATTTAGAAAAACTCGATTCGATGACCGATAAGTCTTTGATGCCATCGGTATTAAAGAAGTCTGGAGAATTAGGGATGATGGGTGTAAATATTTCCGAAGAATTAGGTGGTATGGACTTAGATATGGTCACTACATTGATATTTGGAGAGACTACAGCGCACGGTCATGCTTTTGCAACGGCTATTGGGGCGCATACTTCTATTGGTTCTTTACCAATTGTATATTACGGTACAGACGCTCAAAAAGAACAATACCTTCCAGGTTTAGCAAGTGGAGAGCTTATGGCTTCTTACTGTTTAACAGAACCTGATGCAGGTTCAGATGCCAATTCTGGGAAAACTAAAGCGATCTTAAACGAAGAAGGAACTCATTATATAGTAAACGGACAAAAGATGTGGATCACCAACGGTGGTTTTGCAGATATCTTTATTGTTTTTGCTAAAATAGACGACGATAAAAATCTTTCTGCATTCATCGTAGAAAAAGAGTTTGGTGGTATTACTTTAGGAGAAGAAGAACGCAAGATGGGAATCAAAGGTTCTTCTACCATACAAGTATTTTTTAACGATTGCGAAGTACCAAAAGAAAATCTATTAGGAGCGCGTCAAGGGGGATTTAAAATTGCCTTAAACATTCTTAATTCTGGGAGAATTAAAATTGGAGCAAGTGCCGTAGGTGGATCAAAAGTAGCTATCGGTAAATCGGTGCAATATGCAAACGAGCGCAAGCAGTTTGGAAAATCAATTTCAGAATTTGCTGCTATTCAGCATAAATTAGGAGATATGGCAATAAAAGCTTTTGCGACCGAATCTGCTACCTATAGAATTGGAAATTTAGTAGATAAGAAATACCAAGAATTAAAAGCTGCCGGAGCTTCACAAAACGAAGCTAAAGTAAATGCCATTCGCGAATATGCTATTGAGTGTTCTATCGCTAAGGTATATGGTTCAGACGTTCTTTGTTATGTAACCGACGAGGCTATACAAATACATGGAGGAATGGGTTATGCCATGGAAACTGGAGTAGAACGTGGTTATAGAGACGCACGTATTACTAAGATTTACGAGGGAACTAACGAAGTAAACCGTTTGTTAATTGTAGGTGAGTTGATGAAAAGAGCATTCCAAACAAAAGAAATTGCTGTTTTACTAGCTATGAAAAAAGCACCTGTAAAAGCAGCTTCTTCATTGTTGAGTTTCGGAACTCCAAGTTTAAATAAACGCATAGAAAACCTAAAACAACTTTTCTTATTACTTACCGGTTCGGCAGGAAATAAATTAAAGAAAGACTTAATCGATCAGCAAGAAATAGTAATGAACCTTTCGGATATACTTACAGAGATATTTGTCTTGGAATCGACTTTCTTAAGAGCTGAAAAAGCAAAAGCAACTAAACATGCTAAAGCAGATTTGTTTGCTAAAATAGCTGAAGTACAAGCCTTCGATGCATCAGAAAAAGTACACACTGCGGCTAAAGAAGTGATAAACGCATATACTACAGGACTAGAAAATAAAATGATGAAGAAATTCCTCAAAAACTTAGTGCCTGATAATACCCTAAACACAAAAGAATACAGAAGAGAGATAGCCAAGAGTTTAATAGCCGATAACGGTTATTCTCTTAGTTAGAGTCTTCCATTTCTTTAAGCATTTTATCGAGTGTTTTAGAAGTAGATTTAGGTACTGAGTTAATTACTTCGTAGAAGTGTTTAACTTTTATAGGGTCTAAATCGCCTAACATAGCGTTGTTTAATCGGAATACGGACTTAATAGAAACCTTGCGTTTTTCATGTCCTTTCTCGGTTAGTTTTACCAAAACCTTGCGCTTGTCGCGAGCATCAGGCACACGTTCTACCAAGCCATCGGTCTCCATAGACTTTAAAAGGCGCGATAAGCTGTTAGGTTCCATACCCATACGAGGAGCAATCTTTGTTACCGGAGTTCCTTCTTCCTCGTATATTGCAATAAGCGTAAATCCTACCGATAAGGTAATATTACTCGCACTTGCCACTTGGCTAAACATACGAGACATCTCGAACCAGGCAGAGCGAACTTTGTGAACAATTATCTGTTCGGCGTAAATTTCATAGTCATCAGTCATGCGGCTAAAATACAATGCATGGTTAGATAAAAAAGAAAAAAACTAGATTATTTTAAAATGAATAAAAAAAACATAGTTTTTATTGATGGTTGTAGAACACCATTTTTAAAGTCAGGTACCGATTATTTAAACCTAATGTCTTACGAATTAGGTCAGTTCGCTATTAAAGGACTGATTCAAAAAACCGGTTTAGATCCGCAAGAAGTAGATCAAGTACTAATGGGGACTGTAATTTCTAATGTACAGACTTCTAATGTTGCCAGAGAAGCTGCTCTGGGAGCAGGGATTCCTAATAAAGCTCATTGTCAAACCGTAACACAAGCGTGTATTTCTGCTAACAGAGCAATCTGTAATGGTATAAACGAAATATTGGTTGGTAACGCAGACGTTATTATTGCTGGTGGAGTAGAGAATACTTCAGACACGCCAATTGGCTTCCCTAAAAAGATGCGTAATAAATTGTTTGCAGCTCAAAAACTAAGAGGCTTAGGCGATACCTTAAAATTTGTATTCTCTTTACGTCCTTCAGATTTTATACCTGTTCGTCCTGCCGTAGCAGAATATATGACAGGTAAAACAATGGGAGAGGATTGCGATATTATGGCAGCTACTTATGATATTCCTAGAGTAGAACAAGATGACTTTGCCTATCGTTCGCATCAGCTTGCTGGAAAGGCACAAGAAGCGGGTTACCTAAAAGACGAAATGTGTGAAGTCACCATTTCTCCTAAATTCAAAGCTATTAGTATTGATAACGGTGTTCGTCCAACGGCAAAAAGAGAAAAATTAGCAAAGCTACGTCCTGCATTCGATAAGAAACACGGTACACTTACAGCAGCAAATTCTTCTTTCTTAACAGACGGTGGTGCAGCTTCCTTACTAATGACTGAAGAGAAAGCCAAAGAATTAGGTTTAACACCTAAGTCTAGAATTGTAGAGTATGTATTTACAGGGCAAGATTTAGAAGATGAATTGCTTTTAGGGCCTGCTTATGCGATTTCTCAAGTTTTAGAGAAAGCAGGTTTGACTTTAGATCAAATGGACGTAATTGAATTACACGAGGCTTTTGCTGGACAAGTACTTACCAATATAAAATGTTTGGCATCTGATGACTTTGCCATAGAGAAATTGGGAAGAGACAAAGCTGTTGGAGTAATTGATGAATCTAAATTGAACAATTGGGGTGGTTCGCTTTCAATTGGACACCCTTTTGGTGCTACAGGTTCTCGGTTACTTACTACGGCCTCAAACAGACTACTTAAAGAAGGTGGTAGATACGCCATTCTTGCTGCTTGTGCTGCAGGAGCTCACGGTCATGCTATGATAATTGAAAAATACGAAGCCTAAGATGGTAGATAATTATATAAAAAGAGAAGTGAGCAACGGAGTTGCTTTTCTCTATTTAGATCAAAAAGATTCAAAAGTAAACGTGGTTTCTCCAATACTCATAGATGTGTTTGAGCAAATTATTGACGAGATTCTAGCCGATGATGCGATTAAAGCAGCGGTGTTTATTTCTGCGAAAAAAGACTTTATCGCTGGAGCAGATATTCAGTCTTTTAAAGCCGATAAAGTAGGTGATTTTCAACCTATATCTCGTAAAGGACATAACTTACTAGCCAAATTAGAAAACTCTTCAAAACCTTTTGTAGCTGCCATTCACGGTACTGCTTATGGGCTGGGAGTGGAGTTACCTTTGGCTTGTGCAGGACGTATAGCAACCAATCATCGAAGTACAAAGTTTGCTTTACCAGAGGTGAAGTTAGGTTTACTTCCTGGTGGTGGAGGTACCCAACGCTTACCTCGTTTGGTGGGTTTGCAAGCTAGTTTAGATATGATGCTTACCGGGAAGAATGTGTTTGCTAGTAAAGCTAAAAAAATGGGCTTGGTAGATGAGTTGGTTCATCCTTCAAAATTGAAAATTGCTGCAGAGAAATTAGCATTGAAATTGGTTGACAAACCGATGAAGCGCAAACGCAAAGTTTCAGCTATAAATAAATTTTTAGATCATACTTCTGTTGGGCGTTCTATTGTTTACAAAGAAGCGCGTAAAAAAGTGTTGCGTCAGACTCTTGGTAATTACCCTGCTCCAATAGAAATTTTAAACTGTATTGAAACAGGATTGAAAAAAGGAACTAAAGCAGGTTACGAAACCGAGGTTATTAAGTTCGAAGAATTAATGATTGGTACGGTTTCTAAAGAATTGAGGAACCTATTCTTTGCCATGACCGATAAGAAGAAAAATCCTTGGGCAGAACATACCGACACTCTTAGAACGCTAGGATTATTAGGTGCGGGTTTTATGGGTTCTGGAATTGCTGAGGTTACCTTAAATAAAGGAATTGATATTGCATTAAAAGACATTAATCCAGAAACTATTCAAACGGCTAAAAAAACACTTTGGAAGAGTTTAAGTAAAAAAGTAAAACGTAAATCTTTAACTAAAGTAGAAGCAAAAAATGCAATTGCTGCTGTTAAAGGTCAGTTAGATTATACCGATTTCGATAAGGTGGATGTTTTGGTAGAAGCTGTATTCGAGGATATGGGAATGAAACAAAAGATTCTTGCAGAGGTTGAAAAACACACCAAAGAAGATTTCATTTTTGCAACCAACACTTCAGCATTATCAATTGAGGAAATAGGGAAGTTTGCCAAGCATCCAGAAAATGTAATTGGATTACACTATTTCTCACCCGTTTCTAAAATGCCTTTATTGGAGATTGTGAAAACACCTCATACTTCCGATAGAGCCATTGCTACTTGTTACGCCTTAGGTTTAAAACAAGGTAAAACCAATATCGTGGTAAACAACGGTCCTGGGTTTTATGTAAATAGAATTTTGGCTCCTTACCTAAACGAGGCGATGTTATTATTGCAAGAAGGTTGTGATATTATAAGTATAGATAGAACTATGAAGCAATATGGTTTCCCTGTAGGGCCTTTTGCCTTAATGGATGAAGTAGGAATTGATGTAGGTGCACACGTTATGACGGGTGACCTTGCAGAGATGTTCAAAAAGCGTGAAGGTGCGATTATGAACGATGGTCTTATTTTGATGAACGAGGCTGGTTTTAAGGGACGTAAGAATCAAAAAGGTTTCTTGGCTTACGATAAGAAAGGAAAGAAAGTTCGTGGTAAAGCAAATCCTGCTGCTTATGGCTTCTTTGGAAATACTGCTAAAACAAAACTAGACGCTTCTGATGTACAATTACGTACCACTTTACTAATGGTTTCGGAAGCAGTTCTTTGTTTACAAGATGGAATTATAGAGTCTGTACAAGACGGTGATTTGGGTGCTATCTTCGGTTTAGGTTTCCGTCCGTTTACAGGAGGTCCATTCCGTTATGTAGATCAGGTTGGCGCTGACTATGTAGTAAAAGAACTCGAGCGATTGAGAGCTGCTTACGGTGAGCGTTTCCAAGCCTGTGATCTTTTAAAAGAATATGCTACATCTGGAAAGAAGTTTTATGAGTAGAGTTTAGAATAATTACTAGTTGAAATAAAAATCCCTTTTCGTTTTCAGAAGGGGATTTTTATTATTTTAAAACTTTATAGTTTAGCATAAAACCGCCTATATTATTTGATTAAATAGTATTGTATAAGTTCAAATAATAAGAGCAACACGAATAATTGAAACAGATTCAGCCAGGCTCTAATTAGTATTGATTTCTCTATAAATAAATACAGAATTTACATTTAGTATTGAATTGACGATTAACTGTGTTTAGTTTATTTTTTCATCTCATAACTGCCCTTATTTACACCTTCATTCTTAATTTAATACAAGCGTGTTTCTGCGTATTTTTTTTAGTATATTTGCACGCAATTATAATCTAAAATTGCATTCACATGGACTTATATTCTACAGGGAAATTCATC
>CAJJAI010000040.1 GCA_905182215.1 Flavobacteriales bacterium UBA6772
GCAATAGAATCGTTGCTTAGAACAAACTGTGTAGCATAGTCGAAAATTAATTGCTTAGACAAAATACTTCCAACAATTTCGGCATACATATCCTGTTCTATGGTGATGTCTGGATCTACCCCACCACCGTCGTAAACTGTACGTCCATTGCGTGTTTGGAAAGCGGTTTTTAAGGAGTCTGCAACTTTACCTACGCTACCGTCGTCGTTTCTGTTTCCGTAGTCTAAGGCTTGAATACATCTTCCGCTAGGGGTATAGTATTTAGCTACTGTTACTTTTAATTGGGAGTTATAACTCAATTTTCTAGTCTGTTGAACTAATCCTTTCCCAAAACTTTTTTTACCAATTACTACGCCTCTGTCTAAATCTTGAATGGTACCTGATACAATTTCGGAAGCTGAGGCTGAACTTTGATTGATAAGAACTACTAAAGGAATTTCTAAGTCTAAAGGAGCTTTATGGGTTTTGTAAGATTTCTCCCACTCTTTAATTTTTCCTTTGGTAGAAACCACCTCTTGTCCTTTTTCTATAAAAAGGTTGCAGATATCTACAGACTCATTTAGGAGCCCACCAGGGTTCCCTCTAAGGTCTAAAATCAAGCCTGTAACTTCGTTTTCGTCTTTTAACTTTGTAATTGCGTCTTTCACCTCATTGGCACAGTTTCTAGTAAAGCTTCTCAATCTTAAATAGGCAATACCATCGGCTACCATACCCATATAAGGAATAGACTTTACTTTAACCTCTTCTCTGGTAAACACTTTTTTGAGTGGCTTTTCTGTTCCAGGTCGTTCAATAAGTAATTCAACTTCTACTCCAGGTTGTCCTTTTAAAACAGAACTTACATCTTGAGTGGTTTTTCCTTTTACCGACTTCCCATCAATTTCAAGTAGCTTGTCTCCTGCTTTAAGTCCTGCATTGTCTGCTGGAAAACCTTTATAAGGTTCTGCAATTACCACATAATCGCCTTTTTTACGAATCATAGCTCCAATACCACCATACTGCCCGGTGGTTTGGAATCTAAAATCTTCTATGTCCGATTCGGGAATGTAAGTGGTGTAGGGATCTAAGTCTTTTAACATAGAGTCGATCGCCTTTTCTATCATTTCTCCAGGTTTCGTTTCATCTACATAATAGATGTTTACTTCCCTAAAAAGAGTGGTAAAAATATCTAGGTTCTTGCTAACTTCAAAATAGCCAGAAACAAAGGCAAAAGAAGAAAATGAAGCGATGGCAATAATAGACCAAAAAGCTATTTTTTTAAAAATTTTATTCATCATTAGAGTTTTTATGGAACTGGATCGTAGCCATCGCCACCCCAAGGATGGCAGCTTCCAATTCGTTTTAGTGCTAAAAGACCGCCTTTACGGAGTCCGTATTTTTTTAATGCATCTACAGCGTATGTAGAACAAGTAGGTGTATAACGACATGATGATGGGGTCCAAGGAGAGATTATTCTCTGATAGAATTTAATCAGAATAATAAAAACAGATTTAATTAGACTTGTCAACATTGGCGATAAAACGATCAAATACTTGTTTTAGTTTAGGTTCCATCTCTTTGATTTCCAGTTTTTCTTTGGAGGTGTAAATTAGTAAAGCAGCATAATTAGCCTCTAATTTAGAATACCAGTCTGCTTTGTTTAATCTGTAAATCTCTCGAATTTTCCTCTTCATCGCATTTCGATCTACTGCTAGAGGGAAGCGTTTTTTAGAAACTGAAAAAGCAATTTTTAATGGTTGTTCCTGCACGGTATCTACCTTCTTCCAAATAAGTACGAAAGGGAATTTTTTTGCAGATTCCCCATCAGAGATGATGTCTCCAAAAACAATCTTGCTTTTTAATATTTCCGTCTTTTGAAAGGTTTTATCCATTGCTCTGTAAATGTAAAAAAAATCACTAAAAAAAGGGCGATTTTCATCGCCCTTTCCAGTTAAATAATCTTAAAATTATTTTTTGTTCGCTACTTTAATGTATTGCTCTAATGCCATAGACATAGAAGGAGCTTTTACAGAAGGAGCTTCAATATTAACTTTTAGTCCAGCATCGGTAACGGCTTTTACAGTCGTTTGACCAAATGCTGCTATGCATGTTTCGTTTTGAACAAAATCTGGGAAGTTTTGAAACAGAGATTTTATTCCAGAAGGACTAAAGAATACCAATATATCGTAGAATACATCTTCTAAATCAGACAAGTCGCTGCATACCGTTTTGTAAAGTATAGCTCTTGTATAATTGATTTTATTGTCTTCTAATAATTCAGGTATTACAGGTTTTAATAAATCTGAAGACGGCAACAAAAATTTCTCGTTTTTGTGCTTTTTAATGGTGTCTATAAGGTCAGCAAAACGTTGCTTACCAAAGTAAATCTTTCTTTTGCGGTAGGTAATGTATTTCTGTAGATAGAATGCAATTGCTTCAGACATACAGAAATATTTCATTGCAGTAGGAACTTCAAAACGCATTTCCTCACATACTCTAAAGTAGTGATCAACAGCATTTCTACTAGTTAATATTACTGCAGTATGCTCTGTAATAGAAACTTTCTGCTGACGAACATCTGCACCATCTACTCCTTCAACATGTATGAAAGGACGGAAATCTACACTTACCTTTTGCTTTCGCGCCAACTCGTGGTATGGAGAAGTGTCGCTTTTTGGCTCTGGCTGTGATACTAGAATTGTCTTTACTTTCAAATCTTATTCGTTTTAAGGTTTCACTCTTCGCTTAATGTATTCTACAAATTTAGAACACTACTAATCAACAATTTAAACCGATAAGTATCCATAGGAATGGTACTATTTCGAAAATGCAAAGATACAAAATAATATAAAACCCTACAATTGAAAGCTCTTTTCTCATGTACATGAAGGTTCTAAGTTTTGCAAATGCTAGCAATAGCAAGGTTAATACGATTAATCCGCTCGTTATTTGTTTCGAAAATCCTAGGTAGAGATATAGAAAAACACCGATTACCAGCACTGGAGTCATAAACAAATTGACATATTGAGCTGAAAGAATGCTTATATAGTTAAATGCTTTTTCGTTCGTAAACAAACTGCTTATACCGTAGATTAAGAGCCACTTAACGATAAGGAATATTGACAGTCCAATAAAGGTTAATCCAAATAGGTTTGAATAGTTCACAAAATCTGAACAATAGCTTAAATACGAAGCACCAATAAATGAAATAATTAGGATTGTTTGCAAGGACATAAAGACCATAAAGTAGTGAGAAAGCCTTAAGTGTTTTCCATAATTTAGTTGGAATTTCTTGCTGAACAGTGATCTATAAAAATAAAGAAATCGTTTGGGGTCGCTCTTGTATAAAAATACAGAGATAAGTGCTATGAATAAAAAAAGTAACAATACCCAATTAGATTGTGGGTAAGGTCTGAGTATCTCTATCATTTAAAATCCTTTTGGCAAACATAAAAAAAAGGAGCCTTTTACAGCTCCTTTTTCTTGTATTTAAAAGTCTTATTGCAATACAATTCTTTTAGATGATTGCCCTTTTTTAGAGACTACATTCAGCGTGTACATCCCTCTTGCTAAATGCGAAGGAATGCTAAATGTATATTCGTTTTGGTTTAAGTCTCCTTTTATCAAAGTACTAATAGCTCCTTTTGCGTCACACAAATAAATGTTTGCATTTTCTCCTGGACTCTCTTTCCACTGTAGGGTAATTTGTTCTGTAGTTGGATTCGGAAATGCAGTAAACTCAAAGTCGTTTACTTCATCAATTCCTACACCTACCATAAAAGTATGTGAATTACTCACAAATACATCTCCTTGGTTGTTTCCATTTGCATTGGTTAGCATTGATGTAGCATACACCGTTGCTTCGCCAGAATACTCAGATGGAGGAATCCAGTTAAAGCTCCATTGATGATGTGAATTAAAAACCATTTCTGATGGGGCAGTTCCTGATGTGGTATGCGTAACATAGTCAATATCAACTATTTTAGTTTTGTTAAAGTCAATCAAAGAAACTTCTCCAATTTTATTTCCATTTCCATCTTCCACACAAGCTTGGAAACCTGCTTTAGTATACTCCCCCGGTGTAGTCCCGATTGATTCAATGGTGATTACAAATTCTGAGACTAAATTTAACTGCGCGCTTATCTCGAGAGTCTCACCTGTTACAGAAGGCCCGTTGTGACAATAACCTGTACAACCTGCGCCACCGTCTCCTGGAGAACCTGTGCTTCCTGTAGGGGCACCAGAGGCATTTGTATGTGCTTTGTCGCCAACCGTAAAAAATACAGCAGTAAAAATTCCTAAAATGAGTATAGCTTGTTTCATAATTGTAGTTTTTAGTTTTGTTTAATCAACTTAATGGTTTTCACTAATTTATCTTCTACTAGCCAAACAGCGGTATAAATTCCGTTTGCTAAATTATTTGCATTCCAATTTAATTCGTAGCGTCCTTTGGGCATTTTCTGATTAAGTAAGCTTTCTACTATCTTACCTTCTTGGTTGTATATTTCTATACTAGTGTTAGCGTCTTTATTAAGTACTAAAAATAATTTAGTTTGCTGAGTAAAAGGGTTTGGATAGTTTTGAGATAAATCACCATACTCCCTTTGAAGTTCATTTATACTAAAATCAACCCCATTGGATAAGATGATATCAAATGTACCAAACCAATCTCCAGCAATGCCAGAATTTAATGGAATAATTCTATTTATAGCCGTTTCATCACTAGCCCAATGATCGGTTTGTATGTTTACGTCACCTTCAAAATAAATTTGGGTTACCAAATCTTCATATCCTTCTGCTTGAACTTTTAAATGTATGTGTGCTGGTCTGTAATTAGAGCCATTTAAATATTTTCCAGGAATAATCGTCTCCAAGTTGTAGTTTCCATCTTCATCAGTAAGAACTTTACCTCTAAAGTTAAATCCATCGTTGTCGTAGTCTCCATTTTCATCTGCCTGCCAAAAATCTAAAATCACATTTGCAATTCCATCTTCACAGCTAGTATTACTAAGTCTACCATTGAGAAACAACTTCTCACCTTCGTAGTCTATAGGAACTATAGAGTTTGTTTGTGGCGCGCCTTCAGAAAAGAAAGGGCCTAGGATATCTTCTGTAGTTGGATCGCAAACAGGTGTAGTTGAAGCCTTTGAAATAAAAGGAATAATTGATGCGGCAAGAACTCCAAGGCTACCCTTTTTTAAAAAATCTCTCCTATTAGAACTCATGTTTTTTAGTATTTAATTCAATTTAAATGTACAAAAACACCAACAATTATCATTCCACATCTCTAAGAAACAATTTATTACAAATAGTACCCTACTTTGTACAGCTTAGAAATAATTCTATGGTATGGAAAACATACTAAAATAAATCAATACATTTGCTTTCCAAATAAAGAGAATTATGGCTACTGATTTATTTCAAGCACCCGATTATTACAACTTAGACGATTTACTAAGTGAAGAACATATAATGGTTCGCGATGCTGCCCGAGACTGGGTTAAGCGTGCTGTATCACCAATTATTGAAGAGGCTTGTCAGAAGGCTGAATTCCCAAAACAAATTGTTCCTGGACTCGGAGAAATTGGAGCATTCGGACCTTATATTCCTGAGGAATACGGTGGAGCTGGATTAGATCAAATTTCATACGGTTTAATTATGCAAGAATTAGAAAGAGGTGACTCTGGAGTTCGTTCTACTGCATCGGTTCAATCTTCCTTGGTTATGTATCCTATTTATAAATACGGTAACGAGGCTCAAAGAAAAAAATACTTACCCAAATTAGCGAGTGGTGAACATTTAGGTTGTTTCGGTTTAACCGAACCAAATCACGGTTCTGATCCTGGAAGCATGGAAACCAACTTTAAAGATATGGGCGACCACTATCTTTTAAATGGTGCTAAAATGTGGATTTCTAACGCTCCTTTTGCTGATGTTGCTGTAGTATGGGCAAAGAACGAAGAAGGTAGAGTTCACGGTTTAGTAATAGAGCGTGGAATGGAAGGATTTACCACTCCAGAAACTCACGGAAAATGGTCTTTACGTGCTTCGGCAACTGGAGAGCTTGTTTTCGATAACGTAAAAGTTCCTAAAGAAAATCTATTGCCTAACAAAAGTGGTTTAGGTGCTCCATTAGGATGTTTAGATTCTGCTCGTTTTGGGATTGCTTGGGGTGCTATTGGTGCTGCAATGGATTGCTACGATACTGCTTTGCGTTATTCTAAAGAACGTATTCAGTTTGGGAAACCAATTGGAGCTTTCCAATTGCAACAGAAAAAATTAGCTGAGATGATTACTGAAATCACAAAAGCTCAATTATTAACTTTCCGTTTAGGTCAGCTTAGAAATGAAGGTCGTGCTACTTCAGCACAAATTTCTATGGCTAAGCGTAACAACGTAGACATGGCTATGACGATTTGTAGAGATGCTCG
>CAJJAI010000041.1 GCA_905182215.1 Flavobacteriales bacterium UBA6772
GAGTGGGAAAACCATAGTTATGACCACGACCAATGGAACTAAATCTATTGGTATTGCTAAAAAAGACCATGAGGTAATTATTGGTTCATTACTTAATTTAGATGCTATTTCTAAATGGCTGATAAAGAAAGATAGAGATGTAATTATTTTTTGTGCTGGTTGGAAAGATAAATTCAATTTAGAAGACACCCTTTTTGCAGGCGGACTAGCTCAGCAATTGGTTGATAGCGACTTATACGACAATTCTTGCGATGCTACACAAGCAGCACAAATATTGTGGGAAAAAGGAAAAGGGGATTTGTTTGCCTTTCTAGACAACTCTTCTCATCGTAAAAGGTTGGCTAAATTGAACATTGACTCAGATATTCATTTCTGTTTAAAAATCAACCAAACTACTAAAATACCAATTTTAAAAGGAGATATTTTAGTCGCAGTAGATGCATGTTAAGATTCAAAATATATAGTTTTTTATTCGTCATCGTACTGGGTTTCTGTTCGTGGGGTTTTCATGCACATAAAACCATCCACAAACACGCTATCTATACCTTACCTTCAGGTATTAGTCATTTTTTTCAAACTCATTCTTTAGAATTAGAAGAACGTTCGGTTGCTGCGGACAAAAGAAGGTATATAGACAATAAAGAAGCTTGTAAACACTATATCGACATAGACCTATACGGAAGTTCTCCATTTGACTCGGTTCCAAAAAATTGGTTTCTTGCCAAAGAAAAATACAGTGAAGACACACTGAAAAACAGAGGTATTCTACCTTGGAGTATACATTGGGAATATAAAAAACTAGTTTGGGCAATGGATTCTGGTTCTGTAGAGCAAGTAATTCGTCATGCTGCAGACCTAGGACATTATGTTTCTGATGCTTGCGTTCCATTACATACAAGCTATAATTATAATGGTCAGTTTACAGATCAAAAAGGGATCCACGCCCTATGGGAAAGTAGAATTCCGGAAGCCTTTTCGGCTGATTACGAATATTTTATAGGGAAATCTGTATATTTGCAAAATTCTTTGAGCTACTCATGGGAATTAATAGAAGAAAGTTTCTCGCTATTAGACTCCACATTAAACTTAGAAGAAAAAATAAGTACGCATTATATAGAAGATACTAAATTCCGCATGTCAGCAAAAAATGGGCAAATCCAGGCAGACTACACCACAGAATTTATTTCGGACTATAACACAATACTTAATGGAATGGTGGAACGAAGATTGCAAAGAGCCATACTCGCAGTAGGTTCTTTTTGGTATTCGGCATGGATTGATGCCGGACAACCAGACTTAAGTCGTTTACCATCTAAAACGGAAAACTTACATAGATCAAACAAAAAATACATACCAAATAGAATACATGAATAAAGCAGCAAAATACGAAAAAAGCATAGCCAAAGAAGACATTAACTTACTTGAGCTAGACAAATATAATGGCGAAATAATTCTCGTAGATACAGAAGAAGATCTGGAAAAAGCATGTTCTGAAATTGAGCAATGTGCTATTATTGGTATAGACACAGAAACCAAACCCTCATTTAAAAAAGGGATGATGAATACCGTAGCCTTACTACAAATAGCAACCGATAAAAAGGCCTATATAGTTAGACTTAAAAAGGTGAAAATGAGCCAACGCTTGGCAGACATATTTGCTAACGAAGCCATTAAAAAAATAGGGATTGCTATTTTTGATGACCTTAAAGACCTAAAAAAAATCATTCCTTTTTCAGATAAGTCTGTTATCGACCTTAACCTTTTAGCCCCTAAATTAGGATTCGAAAGTATAGGTGCTAAAAAATTATCCGCATTGGTTTTGGGAATTAGAATTTCCAAAAGACAGCAAGTTACCAACTGGGAATTAGAGAAACTATCTCAGGCACAAATAGATTATGCTGCTACAGATGCATGGATTTGTAGAGAGATTTATTTGAGGTTGGTATAATTAAGCCAACAAATCTTCCAGCTCTTGTCGTTTGATTGTAAAAGAGTCTTTAAGATTTTTTATTTCTAGGTTTATCGCTTCAGTATCGCCAGATTCTTTGAGCTTACGACCTACCAACATCACATTTTTACGAGTATGCTCGTTCGATATAAACTCGAATGCTTTAGTGGTATAGCCTTCGCGCTCCATTAATAAAGAACGAATTGCATCGGTGAGCATTTCGGCTTGTCGTTCTTCGAAAATACCGTGTTTGGTTATGGCTTTAAAAGTGTTGCTTGTACCCATATCCTTACGAACTTGTTTATGACAACAGGGTGCACACACAATAAGTTCGGCATTTGCTTTAATTCCTTTGTAAATAGCTAAATCTGTAGCAGTATCGCAGGCATGTAAGGCAATAATAACATCTATTTCTTCTGAAGTAAAATCGTTTATGTCTTTAGAAATAAACTGTAAATTCTCAAAACCACATTCTGTGCGTATAGAATTGCATAAATCTACAAGATTGCCACGTAGCTCTACTCCTGTTATAGATACGTCTAGCTTAAGCTGATTGTGGAGGTAATCGTATAAAGCAAAGGTTAAATAACCCTTACCAGAACCCATGTCTACAATTTGCAATTTTTTACTGGTGTCTATTTTAGCAAACCAAGAACTCATGAGTTCTACATAACGGTTAATTTGTCGGTATTTATCTTGTTGTTTGTCTTTTACACGACCACTCGCGTCGCAAACACCCAATTTTTGTAAGTATATATTATTGTCGCTAGAAATAAGATACTTTTTTTCCTTGTTATGAGATGCTACGGTAGCCACAGAATTCGATTGTTTTTTGAGCAGTTTAAACTTTCCTTTTTTACTAATCAATAATTGGCATTCTGAAGTGGTGCTCACCAATAAAGCTTGTAAAAATGAACAGCCTAATAAATCGGAAAGCAAGGCTTTAGCTTGTTCCAAAGAGTAATTTTTTACCTGATCTTGCGTTTTAGATCGGTACGTAAAAGAAAGCATTTGTTCTGCTTTAATTTCTACAGGAACAATATAAATATTCTTCAAATCTTCCTGAGCTTTAAAAACTTTACTCAATGTTAATTTGATGAATTTTCCTTGACTATTCATTTCTTGAAATAAGTCAAGAAATTCTTTCTTCTGTGGGTTTGCTTGCATGCTCAAAGGTATTTAAAATATCTGGGTTCCTCGGAACTCTAGAAAACCGATAAAAACAAAAAAAGCACCCAGAGGGTGCTTTTTTG
Organism: Flavobacteriales bacterium UBA6772; assembly: GCA_905182215.1. Classification (GTDB taxonomy): domain Bacteria; phylum Bacteroidota; class Bacteroidia; order Flavobacteriales; family UBA7430; genus UBA6772. Next base: position 3,202 of record CAJJAI010000041.1, read on the forward strand.
TTTACTAAATTATTCTTAACAACAGTTCGCGTCGCAACCACAAATAGGAAACAAACGCTTCTTTTCTGAAACTAAGATTACAATGTTAATCGCCAACAACACAATACCCATTCCCAAACCAGCAGTGTCTAAAAAAGCGTGGAATAAGAAAATGTTTACGGTAATAGGCATCATCAATACAGCACCTATAGCAGTAGATTTTTTACTTAACAACAAAACACCTGCAATAATTTCGGTAATTGCTATTAGTGGGAACATATACCCTGAAGCGCCAAAAGCACCCATCAATTCCATGGCTTGCTCAGTCATTTCTGGCATTGGCATATAATGTAGGAATTTATTTAATCCTGCATTTACCATCATCAATCCTAATAAAAATCGGATTACTGTAATTACTTTCTCTTTCATAATTTCTTTTTTAAAGTTTAACGGTTCGTAATTTATCTAATATATCGTTCACAAGTTGTGCTTCTTCTACCGAGATGGCATTTGCAAATTTATCTTCTATCGCTAAAACCTCACCATCTACTGAACTTAAAAAAGACATGCCTTTCTCCGTGATTTTGATATCTACACGCCTTCGATCTTCACAACAAGCAATGCGCGCTACATATTCCTTTTTTAATAGCTTGTCTATTAGCCTAGATACATTTGAGGATTTGTCTAACATACGCGATTCGATGTCCTTTACCGTAATTGCACAGCCTTTTTGCCCTCTTAATATACGTAGTACATTAAACTGCTGATTCGTTAAATCGTACTTCTTAAACATACGGTTTGAATCTGCACTCAAAGTATTTCCTGTAAACACTAAGTTCATAATTAAACGCTGTTGTTCTGAACTAAAGGTATCTTGTTTTATTTCTTTGTTTATCGACATTCTTTATTTTTGATGACACAAATATATGTATATACATTTAATGTACCTACATTAATTAAAATATTTTCATACATTTGCATAGAATTAAAACTGTTTAAAAATGAGTGTTAAGGTAGTAAGACATAAAGACCAAGCAAAAGGCAGTTTCAATAATGGAGCAATATTAGAAAATAAACCGATTGGATTCCCACAGGATGGGGGGACACAAGCTGCCTATTCTAATTTATTTTATTGGGCGCATGCTTATACTACAAAAGGGAGCACCATAGGATTACACCCACACCGAGGCTTCGAAATAATTAGCTATGTACTCACTGGAGCAATTAAGCATTACGATACTAAAACAGATAAATGGTGGGATTTAAGTACTGGAGGCTTACAGGTAATTAAATCAGGCAGTGGAATTTCTCATTCAGAAGAAATCACAAAAGACTCTTCCATATTTCAAATTTGGCTAGACCCTAATTTAAGTAAAAGCCTTAGTAAGCCTGCAGAATACAGAGACTATACAACAAAGGACTTTCCAATAGAGAACAATGAATACAGAGCTGTTAAAACTATTATTGGAGAAGGAAGTACGGCACATTTAGATACTGAAGGAATAGAGATAGAAGAAATCACTTTAAAAAACAAGTACACCAAAGTACTAAAACCAACAAACACCTACTCAATATACATCCTTCAAGGAGCACTGACATTAAATAATAAGCAACTACACAAAAACGATTTTGCCATAATTACAGAGGAAGAGGAACTAAGAATTGAGGGCGAGAAAGATTCGAAACTCTTTATTCTAAGTAGCCCAAACACACCCTCTTACAAAACCTATATAAATTCATAAACACAAAATCATGACTAAAATAATCGCTTTTACAGGAAGTAACCATTCAAAATCAATCAATCAACATTTACTAAAACATGCAGCTAATCTGATCGAAAATCATGAGGTAGAAGTACTCGATTTACGTGACTACGAAAGCCCAATGTTCAGTTTGGATTTAGAGGCTGCAGAAGGTCAACCAGAGATTTTAAAAGAACTGGAGGCTAAGATTTCTGAGAGTTCAATACTCTTAATAGCAGTACCGGAATACAATGGCTTCATGCCTTCATTTTTCAAAAACACCATCGACTGGTTAAGTAGAATAAATAGAGCATTTTTAAAAGACAAAAAGATCGTTTTACTGAGTACTTCGCCTGGAGGCTACGGAGGAAAGCAATCCTTAGAACATACCGCAAGTATACTCCCTAGGTTTGGTGGAGAAGTAATCGGAACCTATAGCCTTGCAAGTTTTCACGAAAAAGTAAATCTTGAAAATGGATTTACTTTTACAGATGTGGAAGAAGAGAAGATATTAAACGAGGTGCTAAATAACATCTAGAGTAATTAATCTATTTCACTAGCTAACGATAAAAACTTATTTAAAGCTAGTTTTTTAGTATCATCAAACTCATAGGATATATCAGAATTCAAATAGCTCTTCAAATCGATAGAGCTATTTTCTTTTTTCTGCCATTCTAAAATAGCTTTTTCCTTGTTCTCTAAACCTACTTTTAAAGCTTCAGACACTTGGCGTACAAAAGAAGATTCTAATGATTTATTAGCCACCCAACAGGCAAACACAAAAGGTAATCCTGTAAATTTAAACCACTCTTCAGCTAAATCATACTCGTGAGGGAAAGTTCCGTTTAAATCGAAAGCACGATCTCCAATTACCAGTCCGGCTTTGGAACCCTTAATTGTATCTATATAGCCTAGCGATGTTTGCTCAAAAGACACTTCTATACCCCAAAAGTTCTTCACCAATATTTTGGTCAGCATTGCGGAAGTTCTAGATTGATAATCGAGGGCAATAGATTGAATTTCATTTAGCGGACACTCGCTGTACAACATTACAGTATTCACTTTACCTACAGCTCCTATACAGTAATCACTTATAATTATTGGTTGATTAATATTTGGAATTTCAGCCACCGGAATTAATGCCAAGTCCACTTCTCCAGTCTTTAATAAATCGGCGCATATTGAAGGATATTCTAAACGCAGATCTAGTTGAGCAAGCAATTTATCATCCTGTTCTAAACCATATAAAAATGGAATTGTATTTAAATACGAAACGGCTGCAACTTTAATTTTATGTTCCATTAAAACCAGATATTACAAATTGAATAATATACTAAAACAGTACTTACGCCTACTTTCAGAACGGTTCCGGTAACAAAGCCAATAAAAGAACCAATAGCAACTTTAAAAGCCCTGGTATTATCTCCTTTCACCTCTGCCAATGCGCCAATAAAAGCACCCGCAAAAGGTCCAATTAACAATCCAATAGGTGGAAAAAACAAACCTACAAATAAACCTACGAAAGTACCGATAGTGGCTTTTCTACCACCTCCAAATTTTTTAACGCCCCAGGCCTGTAGCATATAGTCTAATACAAACACCGCAATAACTACAAGAGCCCAAGTAAATAAAAAGGAATTCGAAAACTGAGTAGGCGTAAAAAGGTGAATGATTAAAACACCTAAATAAGACAAAGGGGGGCCTGGTAATCCAGGAATTAAACCCCCAAGAAACCCTAACAAAAATAAAGAAAACGCTAAAATTAATACAAGTACAGTCATAATTTAGTTGGCAAAATCAAACAAAAATATTAGATAATTTTGAATTATAAAGAGGAAAATAGAAATTAATTTAGTTGCTAAAAAAGATAACAATTTTAATCAATCTCATTTAATTGACTCAAACTATTACCTAAAAGATAATTACTCCTAACGCAAGTTAAATTACTAAGAAACCAAGAGCTTTAAAACTAAGGTTTTCTTACCTTTGCAGCCTAATTTTCAAGTAGAAATTATGAAACTGAATGCACTTACCGCTATATCTCCAGTTGACGGTCGTTACCGTAGAGCTGGGAAAGAACTGGCTACTTATTTTTCTGAATATGCTTTAATACGCTACCGCGTTCGAGTAGAGATAGAATATTTTATCGCTTTATGCGAAATTCCACTGCCACAGCTAAAAGATATAGACAAGTCTTTATACACACCATTAAGAGCTATATATTTAGATTTTACAGAAGCAGATGCTCAAGCTATAAAAGATATTGAAAAGGTTACCAACCACGATGTTAAAGCAGTAGAATACTTCATAAAAGAGAAATTCGACACTCTTAATTTAGAAGTTTACAAAGAGTTTATCCACTTTGGATTAACTTCTCAAGATATAAACAACACCTCTGTACCTCTTTCTTTAAAAGAAGCGGTATTAGAGCAATACTTACCTCAGCTAGATGCAGTAGTTGCGAAACTAAAAGAGTTGTCTGCCGAATGGGCAGAAATCCCTTTATTAGCTCGTACCCACGGACAACCAGCTTCGCCAACACGAATGGGTAAAGAAATTGACGTGTTTATTGCACGTATCAACCGACAGGTAACTCAATTAAAAGGAGTTCCTTTTTCTGCTAAATTTGGTGGTGCTACAGGAAACTTTAATGCACACGTAGTGGCTTATCCAAACAACGACTGGTTGGCTTTTGGAAATCACTTTGTAAACGATATTTTAGGATTAGATCGCTCTCACCCTACCACACAAATTGAACACTACGATAATTTAGCGGCTCTTTTTGACGCTATGAAACGTATAAATAACATTCTATTAGATTTAAACCGCGACATGTGGACTTATATCTCGATGGATTACTTTAAGCAAAAAATTAAAGAAGGTGAAGTGGGTTCTTCTGCTATGCCTCATAAAGTAAACCCTATTGACTTCGAAAATTCGGAAGGAAATATTGGGATTGCCAATGCACTGTTTGAACACCTATCAGCTAAGCTTCCTGTTTCTCGTTTACAAAGAGATTTAACAGACTCTACTGTATTGAGAAATGTAGGTGTACCCTTTGCACACACAAGTATTGCTTTTGGTGCGCTATTAAGAGGTTTAAACAAGTTGATTATTCGTGAAGATAATATCCAAGGAGATTTAGAGAAAAACTGGGCAGTA
>CAJJAI010000042.1 GCA_905182215.1 Flavobacteriales bacterium UBA6772
ATAAAAGTAAACCAAAATAATGAGAAAGGTATTTCAATTTGTATTAATTGCATTGTTAATGTCTTCGTGTATCTCCATGAAGAAACGTGTTTATATTCAAAATACTGATGATTCTATGAACCTCAGCTACGTGATTAATAAACAAGAATATAAAGTGTCTGAACAGGATATATTGTACGTAACTGTAAAGAGTCTTACAGAAGCAACACTCAGTAATGACCAAAGGATTCAAACTGGATCAAGTGATTTGCTTTTTTACTTAAGTGGTTATTCTGTGAATACAAGTGGCGAAATTATTTTACCAGTTGTAGGTAGTGTTTATGTGCTAGGAAAGACTTTAGAGCAGATTAAAAGCGATTTACAAGTTAAAGTAGATGTGTATTATAAGGATGCAATTATTGATGTAAAGACCTCTGGGATAAAAATTAATGTTTTAGGTGAGGTAGCTTCTCCAGGGAAGTATACTTTTTATCAAAATAGCGTTACTATATTTGATGCACTCTCCATCTCAGGCGATCTTTCAGATTTAGCAAATAGAAAAGAAGTAAAAATACTACGCCATACCGATGGGCATGTTTCTGTACATAAAGTTGACTTGACTTCGGATTCTATTTTGTCGTCAGAATTTTATTTCTTACAACCAAATGATGTGCTTTATGTTGAGCCATTAAGAGCTAAAACTTGGGGTATTGGTCAAACAGGTTGGGCTACATTCCAAACCTTATTAACAACCGTCTCTTCTACATTATTAATCATCAACTTTTTTAAGAACTAATTTATGATACCTAAAGATCAAAGAGAGTATCAGTCTTTTCTAGATGAGGAAACGGTTGACATTAGAGAGTTGTTGTATAAATTTATTTCACACTGGAGGCTATTTGCATTAACAATCCCAGTAGCTTTAACGATTGCTTATTTTGGAAATAGATATTCGAGTCCTGTTTACAAAATGACTACTTCTGTACTTATCTCTCTTGAAAAATCAGGCGCTTCAGAGTTAGAGGGATTAATGGGCGGTTTTGGAATGTCAAACTCTAGACAATCTTATTATAATGAGTTGGAAATGATGAAGTCTATGGGGCTTACCGATTCTGTTGTGAAAGATTTAGGCTTTGAAGTAAGCTATTATGGTGTAGGGAGAATTCAATTGACCGAAACGTATAATGATGGCCCTTTTTATGTAGAGTTTGATGAGAGTCATAATCAACTCACAAATCATTTTTTTGATATTGATTGGCTAAGTGAAAGTAAATTTCATATTTCTTATGAAGTAAATGACTATCCTTGGACTTATAATTTCTCACAAGAATCTGTAAATTCATATACAGAACAAGAGGTTTTGGATTTATCATTTAAGTTTGGTGAGTGGATAGAAAGCGATAATTATCGATTTAGACTTCTTAAAAAAGAGGCGTCTCATTTTAATCCTGAATCAAACGCAAGCAGCTATAAAATTAAGTTCAATACTTACGATGACTTAATAAAAACGTATAATGCTAGTGTGACTTATTCCCCAGTAAAAGATGCGTCTGTATTGAATTTGAGTATGCAGGGCTCTCATAAGGCGAAGTTAGTTGACTTTTTGAATACTCTAACTTCTCATTATATTGCAGCTAGTTTATCCGATAAAAATTTAATAGCCGATAAAACTATCAACTTCATAGAGGGACAATTAAGCTTAATTGGCGATACCCTTCAGCTTTCTGAAAAAGAATTGGAGTCTTTCCGATCTGAGATGGGAGTAATGGATATTAGTTTCGAAGCTACTCAAGCTGCAGAAAGATTTGTTGAGCTAGACAATCAAAGGTCTATTACAAGACTTCAACTTACTTATTATAGAGATATACTATCGTATATTGAAGAAAATGAGATCAGTTCGATAGTTGCTCCATCTGTAGTAGGTATTCAAGACCCTGTTTTGTTAAGTCTCGTAGAGTCCCTTCAACAGTTGAATTTGGAACGCACCAAATTGGACTATTCGATGGAATCGATCAATCCTATATTGGCACAAATTCAAATTCAGATTGATCAAACTAGAGGTGCGTTAATAGCAAGTGTTAAAAATCTTATTTCAGCTACCGAACTTCACAATAACGATTTGAATATAAGAATCGATATAATGGAACAACGCTTTGCTAAGCTGCCGTCCACGGAGCGTCAAATGCTTACTATTCAGAGGAAATATGGTATTCACGATAAGATGTTCACTTTTTTATTAGAGAAGAGAGCTGAAGCTGGAATTACTAAAGCTGCGAATAAAGCAGATCACAAAGTGATAAACCCCGCTCGTGATTTTGGGGATAAACCCGTGAGTCCTAATAAATTGATGAAATATGCGATTGCTATGATTCTAGCATTAATGATTCCAGTAGTTTATATACTCTTAAGAGATTTCTTTAAAACAAGTCTTTCTACAGTAGAAGATTTAGAAAAAATTACTAGCATACCCATTTTAGGAACTATTTCGCACAATACTTATGACTTTTCAATTCCAGTAATTAAGAAGCCAAAGTCTAATATCGCCGAATCTATAAGAGCAATTAGAACGAACTTAAACTTTATGGTTCCGACGAATAAGGAGACTCATTTAATTGCACTTACTTCATCGGTTTCAGGAGAGGGTAAAACTTTTATTGCTACAAATTTAGCGTCAATGTATGCAATGTCTGGAAAGAAAACCATTCTAATAGGTTGTGACCTTAGAAAGCCTAAAATATCACTTGATGATTTAGGTTTGAGTCACGAAAAAGGAATGACGAATCATCTTAGCGGGCAAATATCGGTTGAAGAGGTGATTCAAAAATCTAAATTTAACAATTTAGACGTAATTCTATCCGGTCCTGTACCTCCCAATCCTGCAGAACTTATAGATTCTGAACTTTTTGGTACTTTAATAAAAACTCTTTCCAAATCATATGAAAGAATTATTATTGATACCGCTCCAATTGGTATGGTTGCCGATGCTCAGTTAATCGTGCCTCATATAGATACCTTGATTTATGTGACTCGACAAGGGGTAACCACTAAAAATATGTTAAAGCTCATTAACGACCATTATTCAAGTGGTAAGATGAAGAATGTAAGCCTAGTATTAAATGGCTTTAAGATAGAGGATGCGTACGGTTATGGTTATGGCTACGGTTATGGCTACGGGTATGGTTATGGCTACGGTTATGGAGAACAAGACGACAACTAACTCGATCTGGTATGTGCTTTACACAAAGCCTAAAAATGAAAAGAAAGTTTACGAAAAACTTACTTTACAAGGTTTTGAATGTTATTGCCCTTGTCAGCGCACTTTAAAGCAATGGTCTGATAGGAAAAAATGGGTTGAAGAACCTATTTTTAAATCCTACATATTCGTTAAAAAACCTACAAGTCAAGAAAATAGAATCTCCATATTGCAATCTCCCGGAGTTGTTCGATTTTTGTATTGGTTAGGCAAGGAAGCAGAAGTAAAGCAGACAGAGATTGAAGCTATACAAAAGTTTTTGGGAGAGTTCGAGTCAGTAGAAGTGCTTTCTTTTGAAACAGGTTCTATTCTTAAGATTAAAGATGGTGCCCTAAAAGGTATGGATGGCGAGGTCGATTATCAAACCGAAAAAGAAGTAGTGCTTAAAATTGAAAAATTAGGTATGTCCTTAGTGGCTAAAGTGTCGAAACATCATGTAGAGAAAAACCGTTAGAGAATTTCTCTAATAGCTACTAGCTGTGCTCTTATACCCTGTAGTTGGCTCACAATTTCTACGTTTTTTACGGTGTCTTCTTTATTCTCTCGCAATTTTTTCTTCGCTCCATCTAGGGTGTAACCTCTCTCTTTTACTAAATGAAAGATGATTTTGAAATTATCAATATCTTTCGGAGTAAAATATCGATTTCCCTTTTTGTTTTTCTTGGGTTTAATAATACTAAATTCCTTTTCCCAAAAACGAATAAGAGAATTGTTTACGGCAAACATTGTCGCAACTTCTCCGATGGAATAATAAAGCTTAGTAATTGTTTTTTTCGTTTGGCTCATAATAATTAATCAAACGATTGATTTTCTTGAGAGGATAATTCAAGCATTTTATCGTATTCTTCTGCTGTTAAATCGTTAAAATAATAGTTAACAGGATTTACTTTACGCTTGTTTTTTATTACTTCGTAGTGTAAATGTGGTGCTGTAGATGTTCCTGTACTTCCTACATATCCGATTAAATCTCCCCTTTTCACCATTTGACCTTTCCTTACAATGTATTTGTTTAGGTGAGCATAAAAAGTTTTATAGCCATAGCCGTGATCAATTCGAACTTGATTTCCATAGCCACGTTTAGAACGCTTAACTTTTTCAATCTTTCCATCACCGGTAGCGTAAACTTCAGTCCCTTTGGGAGCAGAGAAATCCATTCCCCAATGCATTTTTTTTGTTTTATAAACGGGATGTATTCTATTCCCATACCCAGAAGCCATTCGCTTAAGGTTTTTGTTTGCTACGGGTTGTATGGCAGGGATATGCGCTAACATTTCGCCCTTGTTTTGTGCTAAATCTAACACCGTGTCAAACGATTTAGATTGAACATAAATTGCCTTCGAAACTTGATCTACTTTTTGATGTAAGTCAGAGACTAATTCAGAGTGTTTAAAGCCCTCGTATTTTTTATATCGATTAACTCCTCCATAACCGGCTCTTCTTATACTCGCATCTATAGGCTCCGCTTCAAAAATTACGCGATAAATATTGTCATCTCTTTCCTGTAATTCATCCAATATTAAAGAAGAATTAACAATTTGGCTTTCTAAAAGTTCGTATTGAACTAGAAGATTGTCTATTTCACGCTTCAATTCTTTCTCTTTTGGCGAATCGAAAATAGAGAAGAATAACATCACTAAGCCTATTGCTATAGCCGTTGAGCTTGTAATAAAAAAGAGCACACGTCTAAGCATTTGAAGCTTGGAACGCTCAATTTTTTTGTAGTTTAAAGTTTTAGTGTCGTAATAATATTTGACCTTGGTCATATGCTGAAAATTTGGCTAAATTTGTAATTCCATATTTAGCTCAATCCGAGCGCAATTTAAGAAATTTTGAGCAATTGAGTTTTCTTTCTTGTTTTAGGGCTTAAACGAATTGTTACACAGATAGATTAGCTATGAAATCTCAAGAAATACGTCAGAAGTTTTTACAGTTTTTTAAAGATAAAGGTCACGTACAAGTTGGTTCTGCACCTATAGTAATAAAAAATGATCCTACACTGATGTTCACCAATGCCGGAATGAATCAGTTTAAAGATTTGTTTTTAGGAATTAGTGAGGTTAAAAATCCACGTGTTGTAAATAGTCAGAAATGTTTAAGAGTTTCTGGAAAACACAACGATTTGGATGAAGTAGGTCACGATACATATCACCATACCATGTTTGAGATGCTTGGGAACTGGTCGTTTGGCGATTATTTCAAAAAAGAAGCTATTGATTGGGCATGGGAATTATTAACAGAGGTTTATGGGATTGATAAAAGCCGTTTATACGTTACCGTTTTTGAAGGTGCACAAGTAGATAAGTTAGATAAAGACAATGATTCTTTTGATTGTTGGAAACAACATATTGATGAAGATAGAATACTGAATGGTAACAAGGCTGATAATTTTTGGGAAATGGGTGCTGTTGGTCCTTGTGGTCCTTGTTCAGAAATTCATATCGATTTGCGTTCTGATGAGGAAAGAGCAAAGGTTGATGCACGTACTTTAGTAAATTACGATCACCCACAAGTTGTAGAGGTATGGAACCTTGTGTTTATGCAATACAACAGAAAGTCTGATGGAAGTCTTGAAGATTTACCGAATACACATGTTGATACCGGTATGGGCTTTGAGCGTTTAGCTATGGCTTTACAAGGGAAGCAATCCAACTACGATACCGATGTGTTTACTCCATTAATTTCGAAGTTATGTTCTATAACTGGATTCGAATATGGAAAAGATGAAAAGGTAGATATCGCTTTACGTGTAATTGCAGATCACGTTAGAGCGATTGCCTTTGCTATAGCCGATGGTCAATTACCATCTAATACAGGTGCGGGATATGTAATTAGAAGAATCCTTCGTCGTGCAGTCCGTTATGGATTTACATTCCTGAACGTAAAAGGTGCTTTTATGTTTCAGTTAGTTGAGGTGTTGGTTGATCAAATGGGAGAGTTCTTTCCAGAGATTTCAAAACAACAGGTCTTGGCAGAAAAAGTTATTCAAGAAGAGGAAATGTCCTTTATGCGTACCCTAGAAAAGGGTTTGAAGCGTATTGATGATGTAATGAAATCTACAAAAGGCGACGTAATAGATGGAGCCAGAGCATTTGAATTGTACGATACTTTCGGTTTTCCAATTGACTTAACAGAGCTGATACTTTCTGAGAATGGCAAATCTGTAGACATGGTAGGTTTTACTGCTGAAATGAAAAAGCAAAAAGACCGTGCACGTGCTGCTTCAGTTGTAGAAACTGAAGATTGGATTTCTTTATTTGAAACGGAAACTGACTTTGTAGGTTACGATTCTTTTGAAACTGAAATTAAAATTAGTCAGTACAGAAAAGTAAAACAAAAAGGAAAAGAATTTTACCAACTGGTATTCGATAAAACACCTTTTTATGCAGAAGGTGGTGGTCAGGTAGGAGATAAGGGAACTATTAGTGCAGATGGAAAATCTGTTACTATTTTTAATACCAAGAAAGAAAACAACCAAATAGTACATTTTAGTCAGGAGCTTCCAGAACATCCAAGTGTAACTTTTATTGCCCAAGTAGATGCCAATAAAAGGTTGTTAACCGAGAATAATCATTCTGCTACACATTTACTTCATAAGGCACTGAGAGATGTTTTAGGGGTACATGTTGAGCAAAAAGGATCTTTGGTAAATGATCAATATTTACGATTCGATTTTTCTCACTTTTCTAAAATGTCTGCCAAAGAAATTCAGCAGGTTGAAGAACAGGTAAATACTAAGATTAGAGCTAATATTCAAATAACTGAAGAACGTTCTATTGCTATTGCCGATGCTCAAGAAATGGGTGCTATGGCTTTGTTTGGTGAAAAGTATGGAGATAAAGTTAGGCTTATTAAATTCGACGATTCTGTGGAATTATGTGGCGGTTGTCATGTTGCTTCAACTTCTCAAATAGGTGTATTTAAAATTACTGCTGAAGCAGGTGTTGCTGCCGGCATAAGAAGAATTGAAGCAATTACATCCGAAAAAGCACTTGACTATTATAAGAGTCAAGAAGCTACTCTAGCAAGTTTAAAGACCTTACTAAAGAATGCAAATGATCCAATAAAAGGAGTTGAGACCTTATTATCTGAAAAAATAATTTTAGAGAAAAAGTTGTCTGTATTGATTGCAGAGAAAGCAAAAGGTTTAAAAACAGAACTCTTAAAATCGGTAGTTCAAATTAACGGCGTAAACTTTATAAGTGCTATTGTTGATTTAGAACCTGGCGCTATGAAAGACCTTTCTATTGAATGTAAAAAGGAACTGGATAATTTGATGTTGGTTTTAGGAGCTGAAAATAATGGTAAAGCAAATATTAGTGTTGCACTATCCGACCAACTTATTACCTCTAAAGAATTAAATGCAGGACAAATAATAAGAACCATTTCTAAAGAAATTTTAGGTGGCGGAGGTGGACAAGCTTGTTTTGCTACTGCAGGAGGAAAGAATCCCCAAGGTCTTCAGAAAGCTTTAGACCTAGCGAAGTCATTACTCAATTAGTACTTTGAATTTATACTAAAAGCCATTTCATTTTTGAAATGGCTTTTTTTACGCAAATTGTTTTTTTGTTAGTTTATGGAATAAATGGCTACTTTAGTTTGTCTAAATTATGAATATGCCTACAGTCAGTACTCAAAATTCTGAACAAACTCTTATTGCCGCTCTGAAAAGAGGGGAGGAAAGAGCTTACACAGAAGTACTGAATTTACATAAACAGCAGATTGCGAAAACAGTGATTGGAATGTTAGGTATTGTTCCTGAAGCAGAGGATGTTGGTCAAGAGGTCTTTATCAGATTCTTTAAAAGTATTGAGAATTTTAAGGGTGAAGCAAAAATATCGACTTACTTAACACGTATAGCAATCAATTTATCTCTGAACGAGCTTGAAAGGCGAAAACGTAAATGGAGAGTGTTTTATTCGGGTGATTTCGCAGAAGAAAAAATACAAAAAGCTTTTTTTACTCCGGATGCCGATCTAGACGAAAATGTGGACTTACTAAGAAGAGCTACATTAAAGCTGGATGAAAAATATAGACAAGTAGTTGTGTTGCGAGCTACACAAGGTTATAGTTTTAAAGAAATAGCAGAAATTATACAGTTGCCCATTGGTACTGTTTTAACACGATATTCTCGAGCACAAAAAAAACTGATAGAAATGTTAAATAAGTAAACATGAAAACAGAAGAACAATACCACATCGACTGGCTTGCATCTAAAGATGGATTACTAACATCTTCAGATCTTGAAGCATTAATGATTTTCATAAAAGAACATGCGACTATTTATGAGCAATGGCTCGAGCAAGAATTTATAGTCAGTGGACTTAAATCTACAGAGTGGGGTTTTTCAGAAAATTTTAATCTAAAAGTCCTCAAGTCAGTGCGCGAAAATCAGATTCCTATTTTCGATAAATCCTCTTTGTTTGTTGTATCTATTGGTATTGCAGCCTCACTTGTGTTGATGCTTAATTTATTTGTAGAACAAAATACTTGGGGCTTCGAAGCCTTGTTAGGAATTGCAGATATGGATTCTAACAACACTAATTTACTTTTTTATATCAATTCATAATTTAAATTTTAGCTATGGATAAGAAATCAATTTTTAAAACATTCGTAATACTGTTCATTGGTGTTGCTATTGGAATTTTAGCAGGTGGTAGATTTACTATGTATAAAATTCATCGTGCAAACGAAATGCGTACTGAACGTGGTTTTATACATGAAGTTTCGAGACTTTTAAATCTTAACGAAACACAGATGGATACGGTGATGCCTATTTTACAAGATTTTGCAGTACAAAATCGTCTTCGACACGATAGTATACGAATACAAGAGAGAAGAGCCCATGTAGAATTAAGAAAGAATTTATCTAGCTTTTTATCGGAGAAGGAATTAAAGCAACTAAGACGGTTGTTTAGACCGCGTGGTCCCCAAAAACACAATCGAAAAAACCATCCATCAAGAAAATAAACACGATTATGAAAAAAATATTTGTAGTTCTAGCATTAATGGGGTCTAGCCTAGTGGCTCAGAATAGAAATTCAAAACCTACAATATCTCCTCAAGAAAAAATGGAGAAATTGGTAGTTGAACTAAATTTAGATGCGCACCAAAAGGATAGAGTTCAAATAATTCAACGTGAGTACCATTTAAAATTAGGGCAATTAAAGGAGACAGATTCTGAACACCAGAAGCTTACACATACCGAAATAGCCACTTTAAGGAAAGAGCGAAGCGTGAAAATGCGAGCAATTTTGACTCAAGAGCAGTTTGAGGCTTATAAAAGAATGCAAAGCCGAGTGCAAATGAATAAAAAGCGTCCTAATAAAAGAGGTAAACACGGTACTAGAAGAAAAATTAATTAGGGCTTTTAGCAGATTTTATAGCTTCTACAGCTTGGCTTAAATCTTCTTTAGCGACCATAACACGTACTGAGTTTTCTGCTCCTGGAGCAGCCCATCCAGCCATCATGCTACTGTGAAATTCATCTTTAATTACACAATGAATGTGACCTTCGTCTAAAACTCCAGCAATGTATTGTGCGTTTACAAAGGAGCCTGAGTAAATGATTTTTAAATAGCTTTCGTTCATCTTTTAGAATTTAAATTTATAGTTATTTTAATAGGACTTGAAAATTAATGAAGGGCATCAAAATGTCAAGTACTACAAATTACATAAAATAAACGAGTAAAAAAAAAGAGGAGCTTATAAGCTCCTCTTTTTTAGTATATAGTATTTATCAAATCATCATCTGCATAGTTAGGAATGGTAACCTTTAGTAAGGGTTCTGAAGCCATTGCTCTTTTAATTGCAAAAACAGCTTCATCGTTTCGAGCCCAACTTCTTCTGGAAATTCCATTATTAACATCCCAAAATAGCATTGAACGCAAGCGCCTGTCTGCGTCATCAGAGCCATCTAATAGCATTCCAAATCCACCATTTATAACCTCTCCCCAGCCAACGCCTCCACCATTGTGAATAGAGACCCATGTTGCTCCACGGAAACTATCACCAATAACATTTTGTATAGCCATGTCGGCAGTGTACCTAGATCCATCGTAGATATTAGAGGTCTCTCGGTAAGGAGAGTCTGTACCAGATACATCGTGGTGATCTCTACCCAATACTATAGGCCCTATAATACCCTCTTTTATTGCTTTATTAAATGCCGCTGCAATTTTTATGCGTCCTTCGGCATCAGCGTATAAAATTCGAGCTTGTGAGCCTACTACTAATTTATTTTCTTGAGCTCCTTTTATCCATTGGATATTATCGGCCATTTGTTGTTGAATTTCTTTAGGAGAAACTTTCATTATTTCTTCTAATACCTCACAAGCTATTCGATCGGTTTGCGCTAAGTCTTCTGCTTTTGCACTAGCACAAACCCAACGGAATGGACCAAAACCATAGTCGAAACACATAGGTCCCATTATGTCTTGTACATATGAAGCATAGCGGAAATTAATTCCATCCTCTGCCATAATATCAGCTCCAGCTCTAGATGCTTCTAGTAAAAAGGCGTTTCCATAATCAAAGAAATAAGTTCCTTTTGCAGTGTGTTTGTTTATTGCAGCAGCGTGTCTGCGTAAAGTTTCTTGAATTTTTTCTTTAAATAAGTCGGGATTCGCTGTCATCATTTTATTAGCCTCCTCCAAACTCATATCTACAGGGTAATAACCACCAGCCCATGGATTGTGAAGTGAGGTTTGGTCTGAACCTAAATCAATATAAACATCCTCTTGGTCAAACTTTTCCCAAACATCAACAATGTTTCCTTGGTAAGCTATAGACACTACTTCTTTGTTGTTTTTAGCGAGTGTTACTCGTGCACATAAGGCATCTAAATCGGTAATTACTTCATCTACCCAACCTTGAGAATGTCTTGTGTATGTTGCTTTCTCATTTACCTCTGCAGTAACAGAAATACAACCGGCTATGTTTCCAGCTTTAGGTTGCGCGCCACTCATACCTCCTAAACCTGCTGTAACAAATAATTTACCTGCCAAGCCTTCTCCATTTTTAGAAATCTTTCTACCTCCGTTAAGTAAGGTAATCGTTGTTCCATGCACAATTCCCTGTGGTCCTATATACATGTAAGAACCTGCAGTCATTTGTCCGTACTGACTTACGCCCAATGCATTAAATTTCTCCCAATCGTTAGGTTTAGAATAATTAGGAATTACCATTCCATTAGTTACAATAACTCGGGGTGCATCTTTGTGAGAAGGGTATAAACCCATTGGATGTCCCGAATAAATAGTGAGCGTTTGCTCGTCTGTCATCTCCGTTAAATACTGCATGCATAAACGGTATTGAGCCCAGTTTTGAAAAACAGCTCCATTACCTCCGTAAGTAATTAACTCATCTGGGTGTTGCGCTACTGCATGATCCAAATTGTTTTGTATCATGAGCATAATCGCCTTTGCTTGAAGAGATTTACCTGGGTAATCTGCAATGTCACGAGCGTACATTTCATGCTTTGGTTTAAAACGCAGCATGTAAATACGTCCATGATTTTTCATTTCTTCGGCGAATTCTGGAGCTAAAATGGAATGTTGAGCTACTGGGAAATAACGCAAAGCATTTTTTAAAGCCAGCTTTTTTTCTTCAGTACTCAGTATTTCTTTGCGCTTGGGCGCGTGATTTAAATTTGTGTCGTAATCTTGTTTGGCTGGTAAAACACTTGGTATACCTTCCGAAAGTTCTGCTCTAAACGCTTCCAAAGTCATCATTGTTCTTTGTTTTTTTTAATTGCTTTTTTACTCTTATTAAAACCATAAGGGCAGTGTTTACAACCGTTTTTACAACAGTAACCTCTTTTTAAATGGTACTTTTCGGTGTATACAATATAGCCTTCCTCAGATTTGTAAAAATCTTCGGGGTCTAAATTTCTAAATTGTGAAAAGCCTTCTAGTTTCATTGCTGCGAATTTACAATATTCCCTCGTATCTTTGGGCTATGAATTTACCTCTTATACCTGCTTTACAAGAATTAAGTGATTCTCTGTTACTTCAGAAAAAAATACGCGTATTTATTCTAAGAGAAGATCTTATTCACCCACATATTTCTGGGAATAAATGGCGGAAGTTGTATTATAATATTCAAGCTGCTAAAAGCAAGGGAGTAAAGAAAATTATAACTTTTGGTGGAGCCTATTCCAATCATATTGCAGCAACTGCAGCTGCAGGGCAAGAGTTTGGTTTTAAAACACTTGGTTTTATAAGAGGCGAAGAACAGCTACCCCTAAATTCCACTCTTAGTTACGCTAAAGGTTGTGGCATGGAGTTGAGGTATTTATCACGAAGTGACTATAGATTAAAAGAAAAATCTGAGTTTTTACAATCCTTATTGGATAATGAAAAAGACTATTACTTAATTCCCGAGGGTGGAACTAATGAATTAGCCGTAAAAGGCTGCGAAGAAATTTTAATTAATCTAAGCATCGATTTCGATTATGTATGTTGTGCTTGTGGTACTGGAGGGACTATTTCTGGAATTATTAATTCTCTTAAAAGCCATCAAAGGGCAATTGGTTTTCCAGCTCTTAAAGGAGCTGGTTTCCTAAAAGAAGATATTGGAAAATATGTGTGCAATTCTCAATGGGAATTGAATTTAGATTATCATTTTGGTGGCTACGCAAAAGTGAAACCCGAATTAATAAATTTCATGAATTCTTTTAAAACCAAACATCAAATACCTTTAGATCCTATTTATACAGGCAAGATGTTATTTGGTTTATGGAACTTAATAGAAAAAGACTATTTTCGTGCAGGTTCTACTATTGTAGCAGTTCACACAGGAGGGTTACAAGGAATTGACGGTATGAACGATCGTTTAAAAAATAAAGGCTTACAGATACTATGAAATTACTTTTTTCAGTTGTTACTATTATATTCTCATTTTCTTTAGTCGCTCAAGATTTAAGTTCTGAAGACTATATTCATAAATTTCATAAAATGGCTATTGCAGAAATGCATGAATATGGTATTCCTGCAAGTATCACTTTAGCTCAAGGGATATTAGAGTCTGGGAATGGGAATTCTGTGCTTTCGGTAAAATCTCGAAATCACTTTGGCATAAAATGCCACAAAGGTTGGACAGGTAAAAAAGTGTATCACGACGATGATGAGGAGCAAGAGTGTTTTAGAAAGTATAAAAAAGTAGCTGATTCTTACCGTGACCATTCTGAGTTTTTGAAAAATAGAGAGCGTTATGCAGATTTGTTTACTTATAAAATTACCGATTATAAATCTTGGGCTAGAGGTTTAAAAAAAGCGGGCTATGCCACACATCCCGAGTATGCCACTAAGCTCATAAGTTTGATAGAACGTTATGATTTAGGACAATACGATACAGCCTCTAAATCGGGTAAACGGAAAGTTAAAAAGCCAAGGAGAAAAGACCGGAAAGAAATTTTTAAAAGTGCAAATGGACTCAAATATGTGCTTTCTAATTTAGGAGATACCTATGATGTGTTAGCAACAGAACAGAGTTTATGGATGTGGCAATTACTAGAATTTAACGATTTAGACTTAGATGTAATCTTAAAGAAAGATGTACGAGTTTATTTAGAGTTCAAGAAAAAAAGATCGAAATCAGAGTTTCATTTAGTGGAAGAAGGCGAGACTCTTTATGCGATCTCTCAGCTACACGGTTTGCGATTGGCGAAGCTAGAACACAAAAACAGATTAGAAAGGGGAGAAGTAATAGAAATAGGACAAAAAATATTTTTACGAAAACGCAAGCCTAAAAACTACTCTGCAGAATAGTTGTAAAGCATACCAGATTCTCCACCAATAATAAAGTTTAATTTCTCATCCAAGTCAATATCTCTTATAATTCCTGTGGTTTTACCATATAATGGAAATCCATCTACAAGTTCATTTGGGCTTCTAAATAAGTAAGCTTCTTCTGCTGTTAAATCTGTGATACTTATGTACAACTGATTTTTAAATTCTGTTAATTTAGGAGTCGAAAGTTTCTGGTTATCAAAAGAATATTGAAAGTTCATTTCTTCACCATTTACTTTTAAATCTTCAGATTCTACTCCAATATGATGAGCTAGTTCGTAACTATAATACATCTCATCATCAAACTCAAATTGAATACTATTGTCTATCGTACCATCGAATAGAATATTCTGTTGTACACCCTTGTTGTCGATAGTTACAATTCGAGTTTCGGCTAAAGTCACTCCTTTTACAACGAATAGTTTGTTATTAGAAAAATCAATTTTTCCTTTTACTTTAATCCTTTGTTCTCCTTTTCTATTTAATATGTTTAAGGTGCCATTTTCTTCGGGTAATAAAATATAATCTTTAGCTGCTACCACAAAGTGCTGTGCAGTGTGTATAGCCTTACTTTTAGTCTTGTTCAGCTTCCAACCTTTAATTTTATTTCCATACTTATTGTACATGTAGTGATGTTTACCACAAGAAAGTAATATTCTATAATTGCGTTGTTTTTGGTAGTCGAATAAGGCTAAAGGCAATTCTGTTTTTTTATCCAATACAATTGGGTACGATCCTACATCTCTACCTTTACGGTCTATTAAGTAGAGTTTACTAGCAGTGTTAAAAAGCAACTGTAGTTTTTTGTTCTTGAAAAGGTCTATCTGTTGGATCTCTCCAATAATAGCAGAATTCAGATTTCTTTTCCATAATACCTCACCCTTTGTAGAAATTAAGTAAAGTGTGAAATTCTCATCCTGAACAGCAATTTCCCATTGTTTATCGTAGTGGTTTTTCACTAAACTTATTTCAGATAAAATAGGCGCTTCTAATTGGGTTGTCCAAATTGCTCTAGTTTGGTCCGCTTCAGATTTATCGAAGTGTAAATAAGCATTGCTATAACATATAGAATTACTGGTCTCAAATTGGATCGCTAGAGCTCTAAACGGATTCAAGGCATTAGTATAAAGGTTTACAAAATCGGCCAGTTCAGTTTGTAAATATCTTGGTGCTAACTCTAGCGCAGATGGGTTTTGTAAGTAGATAAATAAATTTGAATTAGAGTTTAGTTCTTCCATGCAATTTTGGTAGTCCTGTAGGTTGGCTAACGATTTTTTAGACTTAAAGTCATTTATTAAGTTTTTTAGTAAGCTTAAATCTTCGCTAACAACAAGCTGTTCATCAATAATACAGGCATACTCATATTTTTTATTTGTACTTGTAGCACAAAGAGTACTCAGGTATTTAAGCTCAGTCCATTTGTATATTGCTTCTTCACGGTAATTTAA
>CAJJAI010000043.1 GCA_905182215.1 Flavobacteriales bacterium UBA6772
ACACAGAGTTTTTGAAAACGAAGAAATAAAAAATATTTTTACTGCTCTTGGAGTTTCTATAGGAACTGAAGAAGATAGTAAAGCTTTAAATATTTCTAAATTACGTTACCATAAGATTGTAATTATGTGTGATGCCGATGTCGATGGTTCTCACATTTCTACTCTTATCCTTACGTTCTTCTTTAGATATATGAGAGACTTGGTAGAGAATGGATATATATATATTGCTACGCCACCCTTATATCTTGTTAAAAAAGGGAAGGATCACCGTTACTGTTGGAACGATGAAGAGCGCGATACTGCTGTTGCTGACATGGCTAAAGGAAAAGAATCTTCTGTAGGTATACAGCGTTATAAAGGTCTTGGGGAAATGAATGCATCTCAGTTATGGGATACAACCATGGAGCCATCTAACAGAACCTTACGTAGGGTTACTATAGACAGTGCTGTAGAAGCAGATCACGTGTTCTCTATGCTTATGGGCGATGAAGTTCCTCCACGTAGAGAGTTTATTGAGAAAAATGCTAAGTATGCTAATATCGATGCTTAAGTAGATTTTATACCCACAAAAAAAGCTCAACATTTGTTGAGCTTTTTTTGTGCTTAATTTTTACAAGTAATTATTCTAGCGGTATAAATTTAGAACTCCTTTTAATTGAATATTCTTAAGGTCTAACACATAAAAATAGGCACCTTCAGAAACCCCGAATCCTAAATGATTTCCATCCCAAGGTTCTAGTAGTGGATTTATACTGTAATACATCTCCTCTCCCCATCTATTAAATATCCTTAAGACTCCATGATCACACTCTTTTAATCCTCTAATAGTGAAATAGTCATTGGTTAAATCCCCATTAGGAGTAAATACATTTGCAAATTTTATTCTATTAAATGCACTAGTATGTGTAAGATCTATAACTTTAGTCAATGTATCTGCACAATATTCATTTGCAGTAATTAGAGTTACTGGATATATACCACCTTCGTCTAAAGAAACTGAAGTATTCTGTTGCGTACTCGTAAGGTTTTCGCCCATCTGCCAAAAAGAAGAGATGATGTCGTCCGTTTCGTTAAATAAGGTCAGTTCATTGGTACAAGAATCTAATAAATAACTAAACTCAGCAAAAGGTGGAGGGGTATTCTCTATGAAATAGGAAACCTCCCCCTGACAACCATTGAAATCGGTAGCAACAACTGATTGTAAACCTGTAAGTAGATTAGTTCCTAAGGCTGATACTGAAGATGAATTAGCCCAATTAAATGAGTATGGTGCATTACCACTAGTGGCTTGAACCAGCATTTCACCCATTCCTAATTCACATATATCATCGCTCGAGTCTAGTACCTCTAACTCAACTTCTAGTCCTATTTGATCTACTATTGTTACACCTTCAAAAATACAGCCTTCTGCATCTGTAATAGAGTAGGGGTAAGAGCCCGAGGTTAAGTTATTAGCATTAGGTCCAGATATACCTAACGTAGTCCAAAAGTATAGATAAGGCTCTAGTCCTCCAACACCTTCAATTGTTGCAGAACCTATTCCTTGAGTACATTCATCTGGGCTAGTGGTAGAACTTTGTAATTCTACTCCGTTTATTGCTTCAATTTGCACAGACTCTGAATATTCACATCCAAAATTATC
This sequence comes from Flavobacteriales bacterium UBA6772, assembly GCA_905182215.1. Taxonomy (GTDB): domain Bacteria; phylum Bacteroidota; class Bacteroidia; order Flavobacteriales; family UBA7430; genus UBA6772. The sequence goes on from CAJJAI010000043.1 coordinate 1,643, forward strand.
TTCAATAACATAGTCATATGAATATAAGCCCGGTGTAGGAGGGTTTATTGTCATTGTATTGTTATTGATGTTTGTAGTTGTTGCCGCCTGTTGCCAAGCTCCAGATTCTATACTCGGAGTAAAAGACCAATTAGTAGGTAATATATCAATGTCAAAATCTATCCACCATTGAAAAATCCATCCATTATCTCCCCCCCAAGTATCAATAACTTCTACTGTCCAAGTACCATTTAATGGGGTGTTTACTATTGTATTGAAACTGTTATTATAGTCTGAAAAAATATTGGTGCTTGATGCAACTATAGACTCTTGTACTGGATTGTCTAATTGTCCATTATCGCTTAATTGATGCCAGTTGTCTGTAGTAGGGTTAGGCGACCAGCAGTAAGTAAAGCCTGTACCTGCAGGGTTTTCTGTGGGGTCACATTCATCATTCCAAGAGTCGTTGTTTCCTGGTAAACCTAAGTCAGTACCACCCATTCCATTTCCTGCTCCTGCACCGTTTTGGTCTTCCAGTAAAATTACTGTATTGCCATTTGGAGCATGTAGGTTTATCATAATATCGCCCATCCAAGTGTGCTCCATTTCTATACAAACTCGCAAGAAATCGTTTATGTCTGTTAGGCTTTGGTTAGGTAAGAATGAGTTGAATTCTATAGCTGTTTCGTATGCTCCCGGTGGGCAACTAGGTCCATCTGGGATGAATAATTCTTCAGAAAAAGTATTATTATAGTCTATTTCCCAGGTGGTAGGTGTAAATTCTATAATTGCTTCTAAATCAGAATTCGTGTTTGGGCATACAGTTGAGGGGTCTGCAGTAAGAGTTATTTCTGGAGTGGTAGACACTCTTACAAATACCTTAGAGATAATTGTGTTTGTACAACCATTTACATCTTCAATTTCTAAAACAATTTCGTAGCCTCCTGCATCCGGAAAGTTATAGTTGGTATTGTAACCAACTTGATAGTTTCCCCCATTGTTAGACCATGTATATATTGAGCTTTGTGGAGTTTGTAAGTAGGTCGTGTTATTTTGTGGAAATTCTACATCTCCGTCAAAAAAAATACTCTCACCTTGGCAGATGTCGTAAAAAATTATGTCGTCTCCAGTAGTTGGGTCTATTTCAATTGTTCCAGTTATAGATGGGTCAATACTAGGTATTATTGTTTGGCATTGAGAATATCCTAATTGTATTGTTAGTAAGTATAAAAAAGCTAAACTGATTCTTTTTAACATATAATCTTACTTTAGTAGTACAAACGTTCCAGTTCTCTTCTCAATTATATTTTTATGTGTATTAAATAAAATTAAAAAGTTATAAGAGTCTTGTTTTGCATCAGTACCATTATCATGTCTAATTCCATCCCATCCTTGTAGATAGTCTTTAGTTTCGAATACTAATTCCCCCCATCTGTCGTAAACATACATCTCATAACTATCAATTATAATATCTTTTAGTAATGGTCTGAATACATCATTTTTATTGTCTCCATTTGGAGAGAATGCAGTTGGAGGCCAGAATAAATAATCTTCTTTAGATATAATTTCTTTGAAGAAGTTGTCTACGCAACCTTTAGAATCTGTAACTGATAATTCTACTATATACGTACCAATTTGATCAAATACATTTGAGGGTTGGAATTCTTCAGAAAAAGATCCTTCTCCAAAGCTCCAGTTATATTCTACAAGGTTTGTAGTTGGGTCTGATGATGAGAAGTTTAAAAACTCTACCAGTCCCAAATTGTAAACTACTGTATCGAAGGTTGAATCGAAATATGCTGTAGGACCAGGGATGTTAATTATTTCAACGCTAGTTTCTCTTTCACAACCATGTGAGTCGGTTACAATTACATCATACTCTCCATCATTTAAATTTAAAGCAGTAGCATCGTCTGGGAATCCGTTTTCCCAATTATAATTATATGGTGCCAATCCGTTTAGAGGGATTACTGTTGCAGATCCAATATCTTGATCACAGTGATCGTATTCCGATGTATAGTCAAATAGCAATTCTAAGTCTAAATTATCAACAGTCTCTATTGCTAATCCTTCGCAGCCATAATCATCTGTAACGGCAACTATATAAGTACCATTTCCAAGGTTGTTTGCAGTTGCATTATTTGGATTAGAAATATTCCATGAATACGCATATGGACTATAGCCATTGGTTGGGATAATTGTAATTTGCCCCACTTCATCGTCGCAAATATCGTTGATAATGTTTGAATTAAACTCTAGGATTATGGTCTCTGTAATTACAGTTTCTACACCAGAAAACTCGCAACCAATAGCATCAGTAATCAAGTAATTGTATTCACCTGGATTCATATTCGTTAGGTTTTGGCCTGTAAACGCTCCTGAATTCCAATCAACAGAATATGTTGGTGTACCCCCACTAATTCCCAGATTTATTTCTCCTGAGTCAGCACCACAAATGTCGTTGGTAACACTTGGATTTGTAGTTACATGCGTAGTTACTGTAAGGTTTAAATCCTCAGAATAAACACATCCAAAGTTGTCTTCAATTACATACGTGAATGTCTCTTGTCCAGGTGTAGTTGGTAAAATTGTTAAATTGGTTCCGCTAGTAGATTGAATTATTGGATTAGCTTCCCAATATTCATTTACAATAAAATTATCATAATTCCAAAACGAAGGGATTACCGCTGCGTTTATTGTTACTCCCCAAGAAAATATCCATCCATTATCTATTCCTAAATTATCAACAATTGTAATTGTCCAAACACCATTTAAGGGAGTTCCTAAAAGAGCATTCAGGCTTTCTAGAGGCAGATAAATATCAGAATTTAAAATAGATGAAAACCCTCCAGCTGGGTCTGGTGAGGTGTTGTCTGCCATACCATCAGCCATAGTTCCATTATAAGTAGGATTCATAGACCAACCGTAGTCGTAACCAACTCCAGGATTTGTCTCAGTTGCATCTTGGTCTGTAGCTTCCCCTAACCAAGTTCCTCCACCTGCTTGAGCAAATAATTGAACTTGAACTCCATTTGGAGCAGTAATAAACATGTCTAAATCTCCTGTGTAAGAATGCTCCATGTTGATGTCGATACTCACAATGTCGTTTACATCTGTAAGTGTTTGTCCTTCACCAAAACATTCTAAAGTAATATCGGTATTGTAAGTAACCCCACTACCATCTGGTAGGTATAAAGGGTCCGAAAATTCATCTTCACATGTAGTAGATATCCAGCCATCAGTAACGTATACAATATTTACATTTACATCTGATGCTGGATCATTACCAATTACAGCTAAAACATCTGGACAAATAGTCGAAGGGTTTGCTGTTAAGTTTAATGTTGGTACTGTAGAAACTCTAACATATACTGGGTATTGTTCCAAGTTTTCACAGCCATTTACATCTACCGATATAATTGACACGATAAAACCTTCAGAAGAATTGTAGGTGTTTGTGTATTCGCTAGCTGTAATGGTTTCCGACTCATTTACAAACCAAGTAAATTGAGTAGATTCAATAGTTTGGTTATAGGTAGTGTTGTTTTCTGGGAAACTAGCTTCAGCAACAAGTGTAAGCTCTTCTCCTAAACAAAGGTCATAATAAATAATAGTGTCTCCATTTGTTGGGTCTACTTCAATTAAAGGGGTGTGAGAGCTACTGGTAATAGAGTGATCAATTTCTTGACAGTCATTTTGTGCTACCGAAACCATTGTGGTAGCTAGTAAAATTATGAGTAAAGAAAACTTTTTCATGTTGGCTTGTTTTAATCTAATTCAGGCTAGCAAAAACAGTACCAGTCTAAAGGTTTACTATATTTTTCAAATATACTTTTTATATTTTTCAGTAAAGAGATATAAATGGTTAAATTTGCCAAAATTCTAATCGGATTTAAGTGTTTTAGCCTTAAATCTTTAAATCACATAAAATGAAAGTAACTGTTGTTGGAGCAGGTGCAGTTGGTGCAAGTTGTGCTGAGTACATTGCCATTAAAAATTTCGCTTCTGAGGTTGTCTTAGTAGACATTAAAGAGAATTTCGCTGAAGGTAAAGCCATGGATTTGATGCAAACTGCATCTTTAATGGGTTTTGATACTAAGATTGTAGGTAGTACAAACGATTATTCGAAAACTGCTGGAAGTGATATTGCTGTTATTACTAGTGGTATTCCTCGTAAACCAGGTATGACTCGTGAAGAGTTGATTGGAATTAACGCTGGAATTGTGAAAATGGTTTCTGAAAACTTAATCAAGCATTCTCCAAATGTTATTTTGATTATTGTTAGTAATCCAATGGACACGATGACTTACTTAGCTCATAAAGCTACAGGTCTTCCAAAAAATAGAATTATTGGTATGGGTGGAGCTTTAGATTCTGCTCGTTTCAAATACCGTTTAAGTGAAGCTTTAGACTGTCCTGCTTCTGATGTTGAAGGAATGGTTATAGGTGGACATAGTGATAAAGGAATGGTTCCTTTAACTCGTTTAGCTTCTAGAAATAGCGTTTTAGCTTCTGAGTTTTTATCAGAAGAAAGATTAGCTCAAGTAGCTGCTGATACTAAAGTTGGTGGTGCTACTTTAACAGGAATGTTAGGTACTTCTGCTTGGTATGCTCCAGGTGCTGCAGTTTCTTCTTTGGTACAGTCTATTGCTTGCGATCAAAAGAAAATGTTCCCTTGTTCTGCTTTATTAGAAGGTGAGTTTGGTTTAAACGACTTAACAATCGGTGTACCTTGTATTTTAGGTGAAAACGGTATTGAGAAAATTGTTGAAATTGAATTGGACGAAAATGAAAAAGCATTATTAGCTGAGTCAGCGAAAGGAGTTTCTGCAACAAATGCATTACTTACTGAGCTTAACTTGTTTTAGTAAGAATATTTATATCAAAAAAAGGAGCTAGATTTTATCTAGCTCCTTTTTTTATGCGAAAAAATTAATTTAAGCTTTCTCGTAAATCTTAAAGCTATAAGCACATTCATGCTTTTCGTCTGCTTCGTGTTTTTCTGAGTTTGTCAATTTCCAATCACTAGATAATTCTGGGAAAAAAGTATCACCCTCGTAGTTTTTATGTACTCGTGTTAAGTATACCCGATCAATTAAGTTTTGCTCTAAAGCTAAGCGGTAAATTTCGCCACCGCCAATAATAAAAGGTTCATCATCCTTAGCTTCTTTGGCTTTATTTAGAGCTTCGGTAATAGAATTAACAACAATACAACCTTCGGCTTGGTAAGAAGCCTGTCTGGTAACTACCACATTTGTTCTATTGGGTAATGGGCGGTATTTATGCGGTATAGATTCAAAGTTTTTCCTTCCCATAATCACAAAATGACCTTTGGTGGTGTCTTTAAAAAACTTCATGTCTTTTGGCATATGCCAAATCAGGTCATTGTTTTTTCCAATAACGTGATTCTCTGAGCAGGCAACAATTAACGATACTTTCATTATACAGCTACTAAACCTTTAATATGTGGATGTGGATCGTAGTTTACCAATTCAAAGTCGTCTATGGTAAAGTCGAAGATGTTTTTTATCTCAGAATTTATTTTCATAGTAGGAAGCGTTTTTGTTTCTCTACTCAATTGTAATTCTGTTTGCTCTAAATGATTAGAATATAAATGTGCATCACCCAGTGTGTGAATGAATTCGCCTACCTCTAAATCGCAAACTTGTGCAATCATCATCGTTAATAATGCGTAAGAAGCAATGTTAAAAGGAACGCCTAAAAATATATCTGCACTACGTTGATATAACTGACAAGATAATTTGCCATCGGCTACATAAAACTGGAAAAAAGCGTGACATGGAGGTAAAGCCATATTTTCTATTTCTCCTACATTCCAAGCGCTTACAATAAGTCTACGCGAATCTGGATTATTTTTTATTTGATCTATTACCTGAGTTATTTGATCTATATGTTTACCGTTTGCAGTAGGCCACGATCTCCATTGTGAGCCATAAACAGGACCTAAGTTTCCGTCTTCATCAGCCCATTCATCCCAAATTCTAACTTTGTTTTCTTTTAAATATTGGATGTTAGTATCCCCTTTTAAAAACCAAAGTAACTCGTGAATTATCGATCTTAAGTGTAGTTTTTTCGTGGTAATACAAGGAAATCCTTCTGCTAAATCGAAGCGCATTTGGTGTCCGAAAACACTTACTGTACCTGTGCCTGTACGGTCGCTTTTTTCTTGGCCATTATCTTTAACATGGCGCATCAAATCTAAATACTGCTTCATTAGAATAAATTTATGCTAAAGTAGAATATTAGCTTATTTGGATGTGTAATAGTTCGTGGATGTTATGAACAATGTATTCACAAAATTTAGAGCATCATACCTACAATAACGGCTGTAAATAGAGAGGCTAAGGTTCCTGCAACTAGAGCCAATAATCCAAGTTCAGAGAGTAGTCCT
>CAJJAI010000044.1 GCA_905182215.1 Flavobacteriales bacterium UBA6772
AGTTACAATTGCACCAATTAAAAGTATCTTTTTCATTTTTGTTGTTTTTCCTACAGTTTACTTAAATAAGTAATTTAATTATATCTGATATTCCTATAATGCGTCGGGATTTTACCTCTCGGGTGCATTTTAAAGGAATAACGTAACAATATTTCATGCGAACCACTAGACTCGGACTTTAGGTCTGAAGTTGTAATATCGTATGCGTAGCCAAATTTAAGGTTTTTGTTAATATTATACCCTGCAATTAGCACTACTGCATCATCTAATCTATATGTAACCCCACCCCAAAGGTGCTCGCCATAAGTGGCATTAAGATTAAAATCAATTTGTGTTGAAACTTGATCTGTTTTTACGTGCATTGAAGGACGTAATACAAGCTCACTAGTCACATCATTTTTCCAACCTAAGGTTACATAGTGATGTTTCTTAAAGTTGAAAGTTCTAGAGTTATCGCTATAAATAGCGGTTGGCTCATTTAAATGTGTAACAGAATAGCCAATATAAAACTCTTTCAATCTGTAATAAACTCCCAAACCTAAATCTGCAACCATATCGTTGGTTCCACTAGTTGGAATAAGCGGGTCATTACCTCCGGTAGTTCCATCAGGAGCAATCCATTCACCTTCTACACCTACATCAATAAAGCCTAAACTAAATCCAACACCTAATTCAGATTTTTTTGACAATTTAGTTTGATACGCATACGAAAGGCTCACACCTCTAGTATAATCGTTTCCAATTTTATCGTTCAACAAACTAATTCCTGCACCCCCGTGTAAAAAATACACAGGCGCTTCTACACTCACATGTTGTGTTGTAGGTGCTCCGCCGTCAAACCCCACCCATTGACTACGATGTATAGCCAAGGCGTTAAATTGATCGTAAGACCCCGAAAAAGCAGGATTTACCGAGTATATATTGAACATATTTAGTGAAAACTGAGGGTCTTGCTGAGCTTTAGCTAAACCACTTAGTAACACAAAAAACAGTACTAAAATCTTTTTCATACAATGCATAATCTGTTCGTTGCACCTTAATTGAGAGGGCTAAAGATAGAAAAAAAATCAAAATCTAATTGATTTAAATTAACAACCTTTATTCAAGCCACATTTAGATTGCCTTTTTAGCAAATGCTATGCCAAGTTCTAAAACTTTAATTGGCTAGAAATTCGTTCTGAAAGCACTCCCTGAACCGCTTTATTATAGTCCTTTAGAGAACAAGGCAATAAGGATATATCAGACTTATCTAAATTCTTTAATAAGGTAACCCACCATCTTCCTGAGTCATTACTTTTGTAAAATACAAGTTCTGAAAACCCTGCACTTACATGAAATTTCTTAAAATTATTTGTACTTATTTCGGGAAAATCGTCATATCGTAGATGTAAGCCTTCCATAAAGTACCAAATTGACTGTGCAAAAACCTTGGAACTTTGCTGGTTTTTATCCAATCTGGGATTTAATTCAGAAAACAAAACACTCTTTAATTTAGTACTCATACCCGCATAGCGCATAAGTACACATAAGCCTTCTGCTGTAAGTCCATTGGGAGAAGAATATATATTTGCGGGTGCCTCAGAAGATTTCACTACAGACAAGTCAATACTCAAATGATCTAAGTCTCTTAAATACGGTTCAAGCTCAGAATAATCAACATTAAAATCGCCCAAACGGACTAAATTAAATTCCATTTTCTTCAGTAAATTCACCTCAATGGGCGAACACAAATAAGTCTGATATGCCAAAAGTGTATATTTAGACAGTAGAGAGCCTGGAGTACGAACTAGTTCAGACAAAAAAGATTTAGAATTATAATTTTCGGAATCTTGAAAATCTAAATACGCATCAGCAGAAGCAAAACTTAAGGGTTTGTTTTGAAATGAATAAGCATCAAAAATTGGTTTTACTAAATCGTGACCTCCCCCTAAAACGATTAACTGTTTTTGTTCCTCAAGAAAATACTCACTAATATCTTTTAAGGCCACATAAGTATCTTCTACAGTGTTACCTAGTATTAGATTACCTAAGTCCAATATTTTTAAATCCCAATCGCCTTTATATAAATCGTAGAGTTCTTCCCGAATTTCATCGGGTGCAAAAGCGCAAGTTTCATTCCCTAAAGACAAACGACCTTCTTGTACGCCTACAATAAATATATCGTAGGACTTAAAATCGAAAGCATCAGCGGTTGTAAAACAATCTACAAACGAACTTAATTTTTCCGAATGTTGTGAAGATTGTACAGGGGTATAAGCATTAAAATAATCCGTTATTTTCATGGTCTAAATATAAAAAAGGAAGATGGTTTAGCACACTAATAAATTAGATAAGTATTTTTTGTACATTTAATACCAATAATAAATAAGCATATTAGAACAATATAGATCACTAATACAATAATTAAACAACTCACCTATGAAGTATTTACTCCTTATAGGTTTGGGTATTGGGCTACATATAAGTGCTCAAAACACTGAACTCATTAGTCAGGAAGTAATCAATCCTAGTTTTACGAGCCTTATAGACACAACTGTTTTCTACTCAAAGCTGACTATTTTAAATAGAGAAATTGGATTATTCGAAAGTGAAATCGGGACTATTTACCAAATCCAAAACAAATTCTTCCACAGTTCTATCTCGCAGTATGGATACAAAAATTACAAAGAGACAAAACTAAAAACAGCTACCTCACATCAATTGAGTCGCAACTTATATTTAGGAATAAATATAAATTTTCATCATTTATATATAGCCGAAACAGAAAACTACAGAGCCATAAGTTTTGATATTGGAACGGGAATAGTAAGAACTAAATTTGCACTCTACCTTCTTATAGAGAACCCTTTAAATGCAGCGTATCTAGACAATGATATAGAAAGTAGGTTGCTAATAAATCCTTATTATTTATGGAACCAAAATTTAACATCCATACTAAACATAGGAATTTCTCATCATTCTGGACTTAGGATAGATCATAAACTAACCTACAATTATCAAAATAAAATTAGCATTAGTATTCATCAAGGTTTAAAACCATTTAGATATGGTTTTAATGTAGGCTACACCCTAAATAATTTCCAGTTCTATAGCCAGTACATTCATCAAAATCACATTCAAAACACTGGGTTTACTATTATTTACACTCCAGGAGATGTGTAGATATATCATCATAGCATCTATAATAATACAGTGTAACAACACGCTGTTATCTGCGCAAGATTTTGGCTTGCAATGGCAATATATTGAAAGCTTAAACGATGAAAATAACGCAGTAGAAATGAATGAAATCTGGGAGTATTATGCCCAAAACCAGATTAACCTAAACAAAGCATCACAAATAAACCTGCTGGCACAGCTACAATTACTTACAAAAATAGAGCTGGAACAAATACAAAACTACTGCAAACAGACTACAATTAAATCTATTTACGAACTGCAAACATTAAACATACCACTAAGGAGTCTTAAAAGGATTAAACAATTTATCACTAATGATACATCAAGTGGAACAAATAGAATAAGGAAAGCAAGTTTGTATGCAGGAATACAGTTTCAAGAACCTGCCAGAGAAGGAACACTTAACAAACTGTATAAAGGCAGTTCTATAAAAACGCATTTAAGGTATAGGCAAACTTTAAATACTAATTGGAGGATTGGGTTTTGTATTGAGAAAGATATAGGAGAACCTCAAATATATAAAGCTGTGGGCATAAATAACTTTGCATTTAACATACTCTATTTTGGCACACAACATCTCAAGAAATTTACGATCGGAAAGTACGATCTCACCATTGGAGAAGGACTCCTATTTGGAACAAACTACCGTATTAATAGCCCCTATTTTTTGAGCTATACTAGTAGAGCTGTAATCAAACCCAGCTTAAGTCCTAAAGAATATAAGTACTTTAATGGCCTTACAGCAAAATGGCTGTTTAACCATTTCTCATTCGATGTGTTTTCATCCTACAGAAGACCAAATGGAGAAAGTAGCTACGATAATACTGGCTTGTTTAGAACAGCTACAGAAATTAAAAAATACAAGAGCCATAAAGAGCAGCTACTAGGATTTCTTATACTACGAGAAAAAAAGAACTATAAAATTACTTGGGGAGCTGTCTTATATCAGACCGATTTACTCAAAAAAACCGATTTACTGCAAAGCATCTATTTTCAGAGAAGCTATTACAATATTCAATTTAGCAGTGAAATTGCAAACCAGAATATGGACAACTGGGCTACACTACAAAAAATAAATATAGGGATCGGTAGGAATAGTTTTCTGACAATACAATTTAGATATCGTGAACCCCAAATGATAAATGAATTTAACTCGGACTACAGTAGCTTTAGTAATGGATATGAAAAAGGAATCTATTATGCATTCTTACATAAGCTGAGTTCAACATGGGCATGTAAACTTGCATTCGACTCATTTATATCTACACAACTACAGTCAAAATCTCCACATTTCCCGAAAGGAAACAAAGTATTTACAGAACTCTCTAGAGAAATCGATAACAGTAGATTCGTATGCCATTATCAATTTAAACAAATTAAGGAAAGCAACAATATTCAAAAGCTACGATTTTTTTATCAGCACCAAATAAACACAAACATCAAGTGGGCTGGTAAGCTCTACTGGATTGCTGAAAACAAGCAATGGAATACCAGTTTACAACATAACCTATTTTGGAAATCGGAAAATAAAAAATCAAAAGTCAGTTTTTCATCTTGCTATTTTAACACACAAAACGAAGCTGTGTATTGGCAAGCACCCCATTTTTATGGAACTTATAATGCTCGATTTTTAAGTGGAAAAGGAAGTACGTATAGTCTCTCTTTACAAAAGAGAATTTTAACGAACTTAAAGTTTGGAGCACAAGTCACTCTACTAAACTATATTGACAGAGCGCAAATTGGGACAGGAAATGAAGTTATAAATAGTAGTAATAAACTCGATTTCGCCCTTTATATTAAATGGAAAAATTAAAATGCAATATGTAGTTTAGTTAACTTAATAGCGATTGCTAAAAGGATAATTCCGAAGACTCTACGCAGAACGTTAATTCCACCTTTACCCAATAAACGCTCAATTTTACCAGTAGATTTAAGTACTAAATAAACAAAGAGTAAATTTACAATTACTCCAATTACAATATCATTAATAGTATAAGTAGAACGTAGAGAAATTAAAGTTGTAAGTGTACCAGAACCTGCAATTAAAGGAAACGCAATAGGTACAATAGACCCTGAAGTATCCCCTTCATCAGATTTAAAAAGCTCAATATTTAAGATCATTTCTAAAGCCAATAAGAAAATCACAAAAGCACCTGCTAATGCAAAAGAGGCTATATCAATACCAATTAGGTTTAAAATTTTCTCTCCCAAAAAGAGAAACAAAATCATAATTACCCCAGCAACAAGAGTCGCTTTCCCTGATTGTATATGTCCCATTTTAGCTTTTAAACCCAAAATAATTGGGATAGAACCTAAAATATCGATAACCGCAAAGAGCGTTAAGGTTACGGTAAGAATGTCGCTAAAATTCATAATCTAAAGTTTTAAATATCTTGCAAATGTAAATTAAAAGACAGTTTTTCCAAATCTTCCCAATAGGTTTTATACGATTTATTTACGACCTCAATATCATCAATAAGTACAGACTTGGCTTTAAGAGCCAAAGGAGCTAAACACATCGCCATTCTATGGTCATGGTAGGTTTCAAACTCTAAATCAATTTTTGGGAATTCCTTTAATGGAAACACTTCTAGTGTTTCGTTATTTGTAATTACTACCTCTGCCCCACACTTTTCCAGTTCAATTTTTAAAGCTAGCAAGCGATTGGTTTCTTTAAGAGGTAGATTATTTAAGCCTGTAAGCTTTATAGCAACTCCTAAACCACAAGCAGTAGCTGCCAATGTTTGAGCTATATCTGGAGTACCTTTACAATCAATTTCTATTTTTTCTTCTTGCACAAATCCTTCCACTTTACGGAGTTTTAAAACACCCTTTTCAATTGAGGACTCCACGCCAAAAAGTTTGTAAAATTCCATCACCTTTTGGTCTCCTTGAACAGAAATTTCATCAACCTTAGAAACCATTATTTCGCCGGCGGAACTGAGCGCCATAATTTCGAACAAATATGAAATTGACGACCAATCGGATTCTACCTCTATAATTTCATTTTTATAAGTACCTGAAGGAACAATAATCCGGTTTCCTTCCCAAGTAGAAGCAACACCTTGTTGTTTCATTAAAGTCAAAGTCATATCAATATACGGCTTAGACAAAACATCGGAACTTAATTGTATTTGGACACCTTTTTTTAAAGAAGGAGAAATGAGTAATAATGCGGTTATAAACTGACTAGAAACAGAAGCGTTCATTGAAACAACCCCTCCTTCTAGAGGCTTCCCTTTAATTTTTAATGGTGGGAAACCTTCTTTTTCGGTATAACTAATGTCTGCGCCTAATAACCGCAACGCATCTACCAAAACTCCTATAGGGCGTTGCTTCATTCTTGTAGAACCTGTAAGAATTACATCCGATTTCCTGCTGGCATAGTAAGCGGATAAAAAACGCATAGCCGTTCCTGCTAAACCAATATCGATGATTGAACTATTGCTCGAAAGTGCTTTTTGTAATACACAAGTATCTTCAGAAGTAGAGCAATTGTGAATTGAATTAATAGAACCTGACAGCGCCTGAATAATTAACAAGCGATTAGAAATACTTTTAGAGCCCGATAACTGTAAAGCCCCATTAATTATTTTTTGATCTATTTGGATTCTCGTTTTCATAATAGACGACTAAGTAAACCAAAAAAGTCTCCACTTTCGTGAAGACTCTTTAGAATTATTTCTTTTTTGCTTTCGGCTTTGCTTTTGCCTTGACTTTTGCTTTTGGCTTTGCCGTAGGTTTAGGTTTCGCTTTTGCTTTCCCCTTTTTCTTAGGTTGATTCTCCATTATAACCAAACACTGAGCTCTATCTAGATCTTCAGCTTCCACATCTTTAGGAATCTTATAATTGGTTTTTTCAACCTTTATATAAGGGCCCCAACGACCGTGCAATACTTGTATGGTTGGTTCTTCATCATCAAAAGTATGGATATGCTTTTCGGCATCCGATTTTCTTTTCTCTTCAATCAGTTCAATACAAGCTTCCAACTCAATTGTCATTGGATCGTGATCTCCTAAAGAAACAAACTTACTATCGTGACGAACATAAGGACCAAAACGACCTATTGCAACAGTAACAACCTTTTCTTCAAACTGCCCTACTTGACGTGGGAGTTTAAATAAATCTATAGCTTCCTCTAAGGTAATAGACTCAATAGATTGACCTTTTCTTAAACTCGCAAACTTCGGTTTTTCTTCTTCCGAACCTTCTCCTAATTGTGCCATAGGTCCATAACGACCAATACGCACATAAATATTAATTCCTGTTTTTGGATCCAAGCCTAAAAGGCGTTCTCCAACAGCTCTGTCTGCATTCTCTTTTACATCTTCTACCTTCGTATGGAAATCGCCATAAAAGTCTTGAAGCATTTTATTCCACTCTTTGTTTCCTGCAGCAATTTCATCAAATTCCTCTTCTACTTTTGCAGTAAAATGGTAATCTAAAACAGAATTGAAATTAGATACTAAAAAGTCGTTTACAACCATACCTATATCGGTAGGACATAATTTCCCTTTTTTAGAACCTGCTTTTTCCTCGAGTACTTTTGTTTCGATAATCGAATTAGATAACTCCACATAATGATACGAACGTAGTGTTCCTTCGTCTTCCCCTTTTTCTACATAACCTCTACGTTGTACCGTAGAAATAGTTGGTGCATAAGTAGACGGCCGACCGATACCTAACTCTTCTAATTTCTTTACTAAACTCGCTTCCGTAAATCGTGCCGGAGCTTGGGTAAAACGCTCTCTAGAGCTAATCGTTTTATAGGCTATATTTTCGCCTACTTCCAATTTAGGAAGCATTCCTTCTTGTTCTTCGTCATTCTCCTCATCCGTTCCTTCATGATAAACTTTTAGGAATCCATCAAAAATAATCACCTCACCTTTGGCGATGAAATTCTTTTCGTGGTTCGAATTGTCTATTGTAACCGTAGTTCGTTCTAAACTTGCATTGGTCATTTGCGACGCAATTGCACGTTTCCAAATTAAATCATATAAACGCTGCTGCCCACTATCGTCACTTACGTTTCTGTCGTGAAGATAAGTAGGTCTAATGGCCTCGTGAGCTTCTTGTGCACCTTTAATTTTAGAAGCAAATTTTCGAGGCTCAGAATAAGAAGCACCATATTCATTGGTTATTTCTTCTTTTATAGCCGTCATCGCATCGTTCGAAAGATTCACCGAATCTGTTCTCATATAGGTAATCTTCCCAGCTTCGTACAAACGCTGAGCAACCGTCATGGTTTGCGATACGGAGAAACCTAATTTACGAGCTGCTTCTTGTTGTAAAGTAGACGTTGTAAAAGGAGCTGCTGGTTTTTTTATAGCTGGCTTCTTTTCTAAGTTAGCCACACTAAAATTAGCATCTACACATTTCTGTAAAAAAGCTTGCGCTTCTTCTAAACTCGCTAAACGCGAAGAAACCTCAGCTCTGAAGATTTTACCTTCTGCATTGGTAAATTGCGCTACTATTTTGTAGTACACATTCGAAGAAAAACTTGTAATCTCTCTTTCGCGTTCTACTAACAATCGCACTGCTACAGATTGTACTCTACCAGCAGACAAGCCTTGCTTTACTTTTCTCCATAAAACAGGAGAAAGCTCAAAACCTACCAATCTATCTAATACACGACGTGCTTGTTGTGCATTTACTAAATTATAATCTATTTCGCGTGGATTTTCAACAGCATTTGTAATCGCTGTTTTTGTAATCTCGTGAAAAACAATACGTTTAGTCTCTTTAGTCTTAAGGTTTAAGGTTTCAGCCAAATGCCATGCAATAGCTTCTCCCTCGCGATCCTCATCAGTTGCTAACCATACGGTATCTGCAGCCTTAGTTTCTTTCTTTAGTTGTTTTACGACTTCCTTCTTATCTGCAGAAACTTCGTAGTTGGGTATAAAACCACCAGGAATATCAACTCCCATATCCTTATGCGATAAATCGCGAATATGCCCGAAGCTCGATAAAACCTTGAAATCTTTACCTAAAAATCCTTCAATTGTTTTTGCCTTTGCAGGCGACTCTACTATTACTAGATTCTTTGCCATATCAATTCATGAATTTGCTACAAAACTATGATAAGTTTTTTCAATCTTCCAAATTTTCTGTCTCATTTCACATAAATTCAAGTTAAACCTCAACAATTAATCTACTATTATAGGTCTAATCACCTACCAAAAAGTACGTAAATTCATTGAAATCGATATTAGAATTATTCTAATTCCATATGACACTTTGTCAGAATAATAGCTTTTCGTAATTTTGCAGAGTAAAAAAGCAACAAGATGGAACAGTACCACACAGGTAATAAAGTTATAGACGAAGGTAAGCAAGGCGAAGCACTAGTGATAGACGCTAAAAAAGCAGGCGAAAGAAAGCTATACATTGAGAGTTATGGTTGTCAAATGAACTTTTCGGACAGCGAAATTGTAGCCTCTATATTATCTGAAAACGGTTTTGAAACGACCAAAGATATAGAAGAAGCAGATGTTATTTTTGTAAATACCTGTTCGATAAGAGAAAAAGCGGAACAAACTGTTCGTAAACGTTTACGTACTTTTCAGAAATTAAAGGAAAAGAAAAAAGGCTTGACCATCGGTGTTTTGGGCTGTATGGCAGAACGCTTAAAATCTAAGTTTTTAGAAGAGGAAAAATTGGTTGATCTTGTAGTGGGACCAGATGCTTATAGAGACCTCCCTAACCTTATTAGCACTGTAGACCACGGACAAAAAGCAGTAAATGTCCAGCTTTCTAAAGAAGAAACCTACGCAGATATTAGCCCAGTAAGACTTAATAGCAACGGGATTACCGCCTTTGTTTCTATTATGCGTGGATGCGATAATATGTGTACTTTTTGTGTAGTTCCTTTTACAAGAGGTAGAGAAAGAAGTAGAGATACAGAAAGTATTTTAAAAGAAGTAAAGGAACTCAGCGATAAGAATTTCAAAGAAATCACTCTTTTAGGTCAAAATGTAGATTCTTACCTGTGGTATGGTGGAGGTGCTAAAATGGACTTCAAAAAATTGTCTGAAATTCAACAAGCGAGTTCGGTTAACTTTGCACAACTTTTAGATAAAGTAGCCTTAGTAGATCCAGAAATAAGAATTCGTTTTTCTACTTCGCATCCTCAAGACATGAGTAATCAGGTTTTGGAGACCATGGTAAAACACGAAAATATTTGCGATTATATTCACCTTCCTGTGCAATCGGGTAGCTCTAGAATTTTAGAGATGATGAACCGTGGTTATACACGCGAATGGTATATGGAACGTATTGATTCGATTAAGAGAATTATTCCTGGTTGTGCGATTTCACAAGATATTATTTCGAGTTTTTGTTCTGAAACAGAAGAAGACCACCAAGAGACATTGAGTTTAATGGACTACGTTAAATTCGACTACGGATTTATGTTTAAGTATTCCGAACGACCAAATACCAAAGCAGCGCGTTCGTTTGAAGATGATGTTCCAGAAGATGTAAAATCTAGAAGACTTACAGAAATAATTAACAAGCAACGCCAACACTCTACGGAATACAACCAAGAGAAAGTTGGAAAAACCTTTAAAGTATTAGTGGAAGGTTTCTCTAAAAAATCTGATGCTGATTTATTTGGTAGAACCACACATAACTCAGTGGCTGTATTTCCAAAAAAGCACCATAAACCAGGAGACTATGTAATGGTAAAAATTACCAGTTGTAACTCTGCAACTTTAATTGGAGAAGCTGTAGAAGATTAAATTATTATTTAATCTTCAATCTTTAACATTCAATTTTCAACCTTTAGCTTAAAAATTAAATGGCCAATATACAAGACATAAAACAACGATTCGGAATTATTGGGTCTACTCCTGAGCTCGATCGCTCTATAGCGAAAGCTATGCGAGTGGCTCCAACCGACATCTCTGTTATGGTGTCTGGAGAAAGTGGAACTGGAAAGGAAGTAATTCCTAAAATAATCCACCAGCTATCTGCCCGTAAACACGGCTCTTATATAGCAGTAAACTGTGGAGCTATTCCAGAAGGGACAATCGACAGTGAGCTTTTTGGGCACGAAAAAGGATCTTTTACAGGAGCAATTTCAAGTAGAAAAGGATACTTTGAGGTTGCCGATGGCGGAACCATATTTTTAGATGAAGTTGGCGAGTTACCTCTAGCAACCCAAGTACGATTATTGCGTGTATTAGAAACGGGAGAGTTTATAAAAGTAGGTTCTTCTAAGGCGCAAAAAACAGATGTACGTATTGTGGCTGCTACCAATATAGACATGCAGGAAGCAATACAAAGAAATAAATTTCGAGAAGATTTATTTTACCGCCTCAATACGGTACAAGTACACCTTCCGCCACTTAGAGATCGTAAAGAAGACATTCATTTAATTTTCCGAAGGTTCGCAATGGACTATGCCGAAAAATACCACATGCCTTCTGTTCGTTTAACAGAAGAGGCGATTGTGCAATTGGTAGCCTACCATTGGCCAGGTAACATTAGACAGTTGCGAAATGTAACCGAACAACTCTCGGTAGTAGAAGAAAGTAGAATGCTAGATGCAGAAACACTTAAAAACTACTTACCAAAAAACAATCAAAGAACACTTCCTGTATTGTATGAAGATGGGAAAAGTGGAGAGAATGATTTTACTGAAAGAGAAATTTTATACAAAGTTCTCTTCGACATGAAAAAAGACATTGGAGACCTAAAAAAACTCACCCAAAAG